>JBARUM010000032.1:0-4095 GCA_049645725.1 Maribacter sp. | reverse complement strand
TTGCAAAAGGCAGCTAAAAACGCACAAATTATAAATACTTTAGAGGGGGAGAAGCGATCCGCTAACATTAATAAGGCGAAAACTAAAGTTCCGGTAATAAACCCGAATTGTACGGATGAGATAACATAGCCTGTTAACTCAGCCCCGAGCCCTGTTTTGAGAATGAGTTCGTCAATGATTGTATTTCCGGCAAACCATGGCGAAGTACAAGCAAATTGCGAAAGTATGATAACCGGAAGTATGTATGGTTTCTGCGTCAAAAGCTTCTTTATCGGAGGAAAGTTACTTTAGATATTTTCCCGTTTTCAACCTCGTAGATAGCCACGGCACTGAACGTATTCCCGTTTGCGGTTACCTCTTCCTCATCTATTACCATATTCGCGATGACGATTCTATTTTTTATTTTGGCATGAAGATCCGGGGTACGATCAAAATATCCTGAATAACCTTTTCGCATTTCCTCTTTTCCTTGGGTTCTTTTTTTCGCAGGAAAATTGTACAGACCAATATCTTCGGTATAAGTGTCTAAAAACGCTTCAATATCCCTTGCGTTATAGGCATCCAGTTGTTGTTGTACAATGGCCTCTGGACTAGGAGCCTTGCCATCGTCAAAAATAAAGGTCATATGGGTAATAGCACCTTTATCTACATTGTACAGAGCCACCTGCATCTGAATTTTACCATTACCGGTTACCCGTTCTTGATCTATTACTTTGTCGCTAATAGCAATTCGCTTTACTACTTCTACATCGTAGGTCTTATTGGCCGGGGATAGGCCAGCATAAATTTCTCGCATCCTTTCATGCCCCTCGTACCAAATTTCATCTGGAAAATAGCTAACGACCACATTCTCGGAATAACAGTTGATGAAAGCATCTAGATTTCCGGCGTTATAGGATTCCACTTGTTTCTGCACAACTGCCGCAGCCGGAGGTTCAGCCACCATTGCTAATTTTTGTCTGTTGGGGCTTACTGCAATTCTTGTTATATTATTCCACCGTAAAGGGTCAACTTCATGAAACAGATTCCAAACACCAGTGGTATCTGCTTTCACCTGGGCAATAATGCTATTTGTAGCCCCTAGTATGGTATCTTCAGATAACCAAGCAATATCTTCTCTGCCATTCCATATAAAATTAATTGTTTTGGTGGCACCGGAAATAGGGTTTAATGACTTAATCTCTAGTGTTTCCTTTTCCTTGCTAATGTAACTTATCAAATTGCTATTGGGAATCTTATGTAAGGACCGCCCAACATTTTTTTGAACAATATAGTTCGTTCCGTCTTTCAGGTTTGCCACAACCAAATCCATTCGGTTTTCTATGAGAACGGTACAGACAATAATATAGTCGTTATACCAAACATGGTAGCCCACTTTTAAGTCTTTTAGTATCTCCTTTGGTTTACCAGTCTTAAAATCATATTCATACAACCTTTGCAGTCCATCTTTATCCAAACGAATGGCTGACACCGCTTCTTTTCCAGGGATTTTAAGGGGCGAGTATTCACTTCCTTCAGGGGTATCCGAAATCCATTGTGTAGTATTCTTACTTATGGTATACAAAGCAATATCGGTCTGTCCGTTTCTTGTCGATGAAAACAGAATAGTATCGTCATCTAGGAACGAAGGTTGATTATCATAGCCTACATTATTCGAAATATTAAGGGGTATACTCAAAATAGTTCCTTTTTCATCTGTCATCATATCCACCAAAAATACTTCCGTGTTTTGCTGAGCAAAAGTGCTTAAGGAAAATATGATACCAAAAAGAAGTAGCGCGAACTGTTTCATCAGAAATGTAGTTATATTTTAGAAATTTAGGAATTATCGCTTTTCTGCAAAGCGTGCCAAAATATCCCTAACGTTTTTGGTATTGTCTACAAAATAACGTGCTTGGGTTTTTTGCCTTCCTACCTTTACGGTGACAGAACCATCCGGTAGTTCTTGAAACATGAATTCATCCGTCCAATCATCACCAATGGCAAATACAAAGTCATAGTCCTGCTCTGCGTAAACGCGCATGGCGGCTCGCCCTTTGTTTACATTACTACTTTTTATCTCCATGACTTTATTTCCGTTCAAGACGCTTAGGTCATCATTTGCGATAAGACTGGTTAAAACAGTATTAAGCTCTACGGAACGTTTTTGACCAAAATCAGGGTCCGTATTGCGGTAATGCCATGCCAACGAATAATTCTTTTCTTCTATAAAACTACCAGGAGTGCGGTCCACAAAGGATTCTAGAACAGGGAGTATTTTTTCCATCCAGTCTTTTTTTACGTTCTCCAACATTCTAAACTCCTCGCCACTTTGCGAAATCCAAACTCCATGCTCAACGATCATGTTATCCTTTTTTGGCAGAAACCATTTGGAGAAGGTCTCTTTATCACGACCGCTAATTAAATACATATCTGTATTGGGTTGCGAAGAAATATCGTCCAACAATTTATACAGTGCTTCATCTGGACTTGCTTTCTGTGGGTCATTGTGAAAACCTGCTAAAGTACCGTCATAATCCAAGAATACTAGTCTTCTTTTAGATTTTATATAATCTTTCATTACAGTATTCATAATATCTACGGATAATCTTCTGGAGACATAGGTAAGGTCTTTTTCCTTTTGATTAACCAAAGAGGTCATAAAATCATTGGCCCATTTTTCAACGTTATATCGAGCCAAACGCTTTTGTAGAACAGCGTTGCGCTCTTGCTGCTCCTTTTTGGGCATATTTATAGCCTTATCCAAGGTATCCGCTATCTGCTCAAAATTATTAGGATTTATAAGGAGTGACTCGTTCATTTCATTGGCGGAACCAGCCATTTCACTTAAAATAAGCACTCCAGTTTTATCGGTTCTTGTGGCAATATACTCCTTGGCCACTAGGTTCATACCATCTCTAATAGGTGTTAGCCAAGCTATGTCACAGGTGGTATAAAGGTCAATTAGGTTGTCAAAAGGCATGGACCTATAAAAATACCATATTGGGGTCCAGCTTACCGTTGAGTGTTCCCCATTGATCCGCCCTACCAATTCATCGATCTCTTTTTTCAAAAGCTGGTACTGAGGTACATTGGAACGAGAAGGCACAGCTAGAATAATAAGGCGGACCTTTTCTTTGTATTGTGGGTATTTGTTAAGGAAGTATTCAAACGCGTTAAGACGTTTGGCTATCCCCTTGGAGTAATCTAAACGGTCAATGGATAAAAAGAATTTCGCGTCAGGTGCGGACTTTTTGTGGGTGTCCAACCTTTTTTGGAGTTCTGATTTTTGTTTCTCACTACGTTGTGAATGTTCCTTTGCCGCCTCGCTAAATTTCTTATAATCGATTCCCATAGGGAAAGAATCCACCTTTATGACCCTATCATCTTGATAAATATCATTAAAGCTCACCTCCAATCCCAAAAGTCTGCGAACCGAACTTAAAAAATGACGCTCATAATCGTAGGTATGAAAGCCGATAAGGTCGGCACCAAGAAGGCCTTGTAGAATTTCACGCCTCCAAGGTAGTGTTCTAAAAATCTCGAAGGAAGGAAACGGAATATGTAAAAAGAAACCTATGGAAATATTAGGGCGTTTTTCCCTTACCATCTGTGGCACTAACATTAATTGATAATCATGAACCCAAATGGTGTCGTTATTATCAGCTTTTTCTAAAATGGCATCTGCAAATTTTTGATTTACCGCCTTGTAGATTTCCCAACTAGAAAGCTCAAACTCCGAATATTCCAGAAAATAATGAAACAGCGGCCATACGGTCCTATTGCTAAATCCAAAATAAAAGCCATCTACCTCACTTTTTGTCAACCTTACTTTAGAAGAACCATGCTCAGCTAACGCCTTATCTATTTTTGGAGCTATTTCTTCAGGAATCTCCTCATCCGTAAGGCCACTCCATCCAATCCATAGACTATCTCCGCCAGAATGAACAGATTTCATTCCAGTGGCCAGACCTCCTACACTTGGTATTGCGGTGATATCTCCATTGCTAATTTGTAATTGTACAGGTAATCTATTTGAGATTATGATAGTTTTAGCCATAAATAGCAAGTTTTGCTTTGATTAGAACTTAATTTCTCTCAATTTCGGGAAAAAGA
>JBARUM010000031.1:0-3208 GCA_049645725.1 Maribacter sp. | reverse complement strand
ATATTGGTTTGGCGGATGCTATTTGTGATATTGTTTCCAGTGGGAGCACACTTTTTAAGAACAACTTAAAAGAGGTTGAAGTCATGCTAAAGAGTGAGGCTGTTCTGGCGGTTTCCCCACAAATTTCTGAAGAACGTAAAATATTACTTCAAAAATTGCAATTCCGTATCCAATCTGTATTACGTGCTAGACAATCAAAGTATGTCCTTTTGAATGCCCCGGATGATAAGCTACAAGATATTTTAAGTTTACTACCTGGTATGAGGAGCCCTACCGTGTTACCTTTAGCAGAGGAAGGTTGGAACTCCGTACATACAGTAATCCACAAAGATAAATTCTGGGATGTTATAGATGAGTTAAAATCAGCTGGTGCCGAAGGAATTTTGGTTTGTCCTATTGAGAAGATGGTATTGTAAATGGGTCTTTAGCTTTAGGCACTTAGTTTTTTGTAAAAGAAAAGTTTAATAATAGTTATTCAGTTGATGATTTTGGAGTTTAAAAACAAAAAACAACAACGAAAAACCAACAACTAGATTAAGAATGAATAAAATATATAACCCTAGGAAAGAAGACTGGAAAGACGTTTTAAGACGACCTACGCAGACTGTTGAAGCCATTGAGGGGTTGGTAAATAACATTTTTAAGGAAGTTGAGGCAAAAGGGGATATTATTATTAAAAAGTATACAAAGCAGTTCGACGCTGTTTCGTTAGATGATATGCTAGTGGCCCCGTCAGAGATTGATGAGGCAAAAGAGCTTATTTCATCAGATTTAAAAACTGCTATTCAATTAGCAAAATCAAATATTGATTTATTCCACAAGGCACAGATTACGGACAAGGTAGAAGTAGAGACTACGAATGGTGTAAGATGCTGGCAAGAAAAGCGTCCTATCCAAAAAGTAGGTTTGTATATTCCAGGAGGAACTGCACCCTTATTTTCCACAATTCTTATGTTAGCTGTGCCAGCGGTTATAGCTGGTTGTAAAGAAATTGTACTCTGTTCTCCGCCAAATAAGGAAGGTAAATTAGACCCCGCCATACTTTACACGGCGTCACTTTGTGGGGTAACTAAAATTGTAAAAGTTGGAGGCATTCAGGCTATTGCAGGGATGACCTTTGGAACAGAGACAATTCCAGCGGTTTATAAAATATTTGGGCCGGGAAATCAATACGTAACCGTAGCTAAACAAATAGCAACAAAACATGGAGTAGCGATAGATATGCCAGCAGGACCCAGTGAATTGTTGGTTGTAGCGGATGATTCCGCCGATGCTTCTTTTGTCGCTTCTGATTTACTTAGTCAGGCGGAACATGGAATAGACAGTCAGGTAATTCTAGTATCAACTTCTAAGGCTATGATAGCTGCGGTTGAAGGTGAAGTAGCGGCACAATTAGAGGTGTTGCCTAGAAAAGAAATTGCAAGGCAAGCTATCGCGAACAGTAAACTCATTTATGTTGAAAACGACCAAACGGCTATTGATATCATAAACGAATACGGTCCTGAACATTACATCGTCTGTGTAGCCAATGAGGATTTTTATATAGAAAATACATTGAACGCCGGTTCTGTCTTTATTGGAAATTATACACCTGAGAGTGCTGGGGATTATGCTTCTGGTACCAATCACACCTTGCCTACCAACGGTTATGCCAAGCAGTATAGTGGTGTTAATTTGGATAGTTTTATGAAAAGTATGACGTTTCAGAAAATTAATAAAGAAGGTATAAAAGGTATTGGAAAAGCAATTGAGATTATGGCAGAAGCAGAAGGTTTACAGGCGCACAAAAATGCTGTAACGTTACGTTTAAATAGTCTTAATAATTAACCATGTAGGTCGAGCGAAGTCGGAACCTAATTGTAGTAGAAATGAGTTTCAATATAGATAATATAACACGAGAGAATGTAAAAGGGCTTAGTCCATATTCTTCGGCACGCGATGAATATGTGTCTGACGGTTCCGAGATGGTATTCTTAGATGCAAACGAGAACCCCTTTGATAATGGTGTAAATAGATACCCTGACCCTCAACAAAGAGGTTTAAAAGCAGTATTGGCGAAACAGAAAGGTATAAGACAGGAAAACCTGTTGCTTGGTAATGGTAGTGATGAAGTTTTGGATTTACTTTTCCGGGCATTTTGTGAACCTAGAGAGGATAATGTAATTACCATACCGCCAACTTATGGTATGTATAAAGTATTAAGCGGTATCAATAGCATTGAAAATAAGGAAGTTTTATTGACGCCCGACTTTCAGCCTAACGTCCCGTTAATTCTGAAAACAATGGATGTTAATTCAAAACTATTGTTCTTGTGCTCGCCCAATAATCCCACTGGAAATAGTTTCAACGCAGATGGTATTATAAAGCTCATGAAAGGATTTAGTGGATTGGTTATAGTAGACGAAGCCTATATCGATTTTTCTTCCCAAGAAAGTTGGGTCTCAAGATTATCCGATTTTCCAAATTTGGTTGTGACACAAACACTATCAAAAGCATATGGAATGGCAGGAATTCGATTGGGTATTTGTATCGCATCAAAAGAAGTAGTATCAGTTTTAAATAAAATCAAACCTCCTTACAATGTTAACGAATTAACACAGCAAAAGGCTTTGGAACGGGTCTCTAACCTTAATAATGTAAAAATGGAAGTTTCCAAACTATTGGAGGAAAGAACAAAATTAAATACAGCTTTAACTGCCATTTCATTTGTGCGGACCATTTATACATCTGATGCCAATTTTATTTTGGCTAAAGTCGATGATGCCACCAAACGATACAATCAATTATTAGAAAAGGGGATTGTAGTCAGAAATCGTACTTCGCAACCATTATGCGAAAATACGTTACGATTTACAGTGGGCACAGAAGAAGAAAATGAAAAACTAATCGCAGCTTTAAAATCGTTACGCTAAGTATGGAAACGACAAAAAAACGAGTGCTATTTATAGATCGTGATGGTACAATCATAAAAGAAACCGCCGACGAGCAGATTGATGCTTTCGACAAGATGATATTCTACCCAAAGGCATTTACGTATCTCGGAAAAATAGCCAAGGAATTGGATTATGAATTGGTAATGATTACAAACCAAGACGGGCTAGGAACGGATGTTTTTCCTGAGGAAACATTTTGGCCGGTGCATAACTTCATTCTAACTGCATTTGAAAACGAAGGAGTTTCTTTTGATAAAGTATTCTTAGATAGGACC
>JBARUM010000030.1:0-5575 GCA_049645725.1 Maribacter sp. | reverse complement strand
CTTAGCACCTTTGGCAAAAAAAAGAATAATGGTCACAACGGTCAAACTAATTGCCATCCATTTATGTCTAAACAACAACTCTTCGTCGTAGGCGCCATTGGACTCTAACAAAAGTCCAGTACCAATTGAACCTAAAGCACTTAACACTCCAAATCCAATAGCTAGTTTGATTACTCCACCTATATCCTCCTTTGGACGTATCCTTTGATAAATTTCTAAAATGAAGGCGAAAATTAAAATCCCGATTGGCAAATGGACCAGTACGGGATGAAAATTTCCAATATTTATGAAGAGGTATGTCATGTTTTTATTCTACTAAAATTTCATCGATAAATAGAAACGGAACCGTGCCTTTACCCTGATGCCAATCTGGAATCACTTCTATTAAATCAATCTGAATTTCTATGTTTTTATACGTTCCCTCTGTTATAGAAATATCCAAAAGCTTTAGTCGCTTTGGTTCCATTTCCTGAGGAACGGCTCGTTTCAATTCGCCAATTTTTAGACCATTGGAACGCACTTCAATGCCCTTGGGACCAAATATCCAAGAACCATGATCATTGAGCGAACTCACAACAAGTTTTGTAATGGGGGTTTCCTCATTAAATTCCAGTCTTATTAGTACTTGGTCGCTTTGAAAGCCCAACCAATTTTTATCCCCTCTAAATTGAAGTGTCCCTTTTTTCAAATCTACTAAGCCTTTAGCACCATTACCTTCATAGTTGGAATGTGGATTTGGTTTCAGGGTAACCTTAGCGTTCGAAACATTATACTTTAGTTGTATTAATCTAGTGTGTACTTCTTTACTTTTCTTGTAAGCCGGGTGAAATGAGCTAAATACAAATTTTGCTGGGCCGTCTACTCGTAACGGTTCCGTGTACAAAGTAGAGGATTCGGTTACTGGACTTCCGTCAGTAGTATATCTAATTTGTGAATCCTGCATATTAAATTCTGCCGAAACTCTTGCCGAGTTCCTAAAAAGTAGCGAATCCACCTCTATTCTTGGTGGAGCCAGTTCAAAAATATCTTCTGTAGTATAAACGAATTTCGTGTCCTTAGCTTCCTTACAGGAGTATAGCAGCACATAAAAAACAACGATAAAGGCTATTTTTCTTGACATTAAACACGGTATAACTTAATTGGATAGGTCTTTCCTGAATTCCATTGTGCCACGTATAGGTTTTCATCTTCATCAACACAAACGTCATGAGGGTGTTGAAATACTTTTAGGGTTTGATACATGGGGCTTAACCTCTCCTCTTCATATATAGGTGTACAACCACCAGGGGCGGAAATAAGTTTATTCTGTTCATTAAGGATACTTATGAACCCTGTACCTTCAGAACCATCTCCGGACCAGATGGTAGCCAAGTAAATATCTTTTTTGTGCAATACGGGCCTACAGATAAAAGCACCCGGTAAATCAATGGTTTCTATATATTCACCTGCAAGCGTAAAACGTTTCAATTTATTCTGTTGTCTTGCCGTAATCAGTAATGTTGGATTGCCGGCATCGCGCGTGTCTAAACAAATACCGTGGGCATTATCAAAATTATGCGCTTCTTCTCCCCTTCCTCCGAATATGTTTAAAAGTACTCCTTTGGCATTGTAGTGCATAATATATTGTTCCCCATAACCATCCGCAATATAAACATCCCCATTTGCTGCTATTGCCGTTTCCGTAGGAATATAACTTTCTTTCGTCTTATACTTTCCAGTTTCCTTGGGATAAGGAAATACCTGTATCACCTTACCTGTAATCGTTGTTTTTATAACTTCGTGTCTGTTATTATCTGCTATGTAAAGTACATCTTCTCCGTTCTCTACGTTTAGGGTAAGACCGTGTGCCCCAGGGTAATCCGTTCCCCAGACCTCTAAAAGTTTACCGGACCGGTCATAGACAATAATATTGTTCTTGGTGTGATTGGTGAGCAGTACTATACGGTCCTGAGAATCCTGAACCATTTCATGACAATCGTTTACTGGGTAAAAATTGGAGTTTAACGCTCCCCACTGTAAATCGATTTTATATTGATGCGAATTATGCCCAATAATGACATCCTTATAACCCATTAACGTATTCGCCCGTGCGAAACCGGATATGAGGCCCGTTGTTAAAATACCGGTATTCCTAACGAAAGTTCTTCTTTTCATTAAACCAACAAATCATTTAAAACATGACCCTCAACATCCGTCAGTCGGAAACGTCTTCCCTGATATTTGTACGTTAATTTTTCATGGTCTATACCTAAAAGATGGAGCATAGTTGCTTGAAAATCATGCACATGTACAGGGTCTTTAACGATATTGTATCCAAATTCATCTGTTTCACCATAAACCACTCCAGGCTTAATACCGCCACCGGCCATCCACATCGTAAAACATCTTGGATGATGATCACGACCATAATTGGTATCCGTGAGTAAACCTTGAGAATAGTTAGTTCTGCCGAATTCTCCTCCCCAAATGACCAAGGTATCTTCTAGTAATCCACGTTGTTTTAAATCCGCCACTAACGCGGCAGAAGCTTGGTCTACATCCTTTGCCTGTTTTTCAATGGCACCGGGTAAATTATCGTGCTGATCCCAACCCATATGGTACAATTGTATAAAGCGTACGTCCTGTTCCGCCAACCTTCTTGCCAATAAACAATTTGCTGCATAAGTTCCAGGGATTTTAGCATCGGCCCCATACATTTTATAAATATAATCTGGCTCATCATCCGTCTTCATCACATCAGGTACTGAAGTTTGCATTTTATAAGCCATTTCATACTGGGCAATCCTACTTTGAATTTCCGGATTTCCAAACTCTGTAAACTGCTTTTCATTCATTTCGGCCAATTTATCCAACATGGCTCTTTTGCCCTCCTTGGTAATACCTTTTGGGTCGTTCAAATAAAGAACGGGGTCTTTAGCCGCCCTAAACTGTACACCTTGGTGTAAAGAATGAAGGAATCCGTTGCCCCATAGTCTTGTGTATAATGGTTGACCATTAGGTCTACCCGAACCTCTTGATAACAACACGGTATATGCGGGTAGGTTTTTATTTTCACTGCCTAGACCGTAACTTAACCAAGAGCCCATACTGGGGCGGCCAGGTTGTTGAGAACCGGTTTGAAAAAACGTAACGGCCGGGTCATGGTTAATGGCTTCCGTATACATCGATTTTATGATACACAACTCATCTACCATTTTAGCCGTGTAGGGAAGCAAATCACTTATATAGGTGCCGTTTTTACCGTATTGTTTAAAATCGAAAATAGAACCCGCTAACGGAAAACTATCTTGACCAGATGTCATACCCGTTAATCGCTGTCCGTTTCTAATTGATTCCGGTAATTCCTCTCCACGCCTTTTAATTAGCGTTGGTTTATAGTCGAATAATTCCAGTTGAGAAGGACCACCACTTTGAAAGAGGTAAATAACTCTCTTGGCCTTTGAAGCATGGTGCAAGGCATTCATCATTCCATTGTTTCCACCAAAATCATTAGCCTTGGTGATAATTCCGTTCGAATCTTTTCTAAAAAATGACTGACCTAACAAAGAAGCTAAAGCCACCGAACCTGCACCCAAGGCAGCTTTACCTAAAAATGACCTCCTATTCAATAGAAGTGAACGTTCCTGTAAAATTTTCTTTTCACTCATAATTAGCCTCTGGTAATGGTTTCGTCTAAATTCAAAATTGTATGTGCTACTAATGATAAGGAAGCCAATTCTTTTTCCGGTGTACTTATTTCAGAATTAAATTCACCAATGGACATATATTCCGATGCCTCGATAACCCCATTGTCCATCTTAGTGCGCATATCCTTATAATGGTCTAATAGCATGGTCATTTCTTCCGCATCCGGTGCACGAGAAGTAGCTTTTTGAAAAACATAAGAAATTTGCTTTTCAACAGCCTGAGGGTGTTTTTTAATACTACCACTTGCTAAAGCTCTAGATGCTTCAATTAACTGTGGGTCGTTTAACAGCACAAGGGCTTGTAACGGTGTATTGGTCTCTTGGCGTTTTACCGAACATAAGTCCCTAGATGCGCTATCAAAAGTCATCATACTCGGCGGCGGTACCGTACGCTTCCAAAACGTATACAAACTCTTACGGTATAAATCTTCACCTTTTCCTTGAACATAGCGAGATGTACTTCCGCCACCGCCACCAGTAGTTTCCTCCCATATACCTTCTGGTTGATAAGGCTTAACACTTGGCCCGCCAACTGTCTTTACCAACAAGCCACTTATGGCCAATGCTTGATCCCGTATCATTTCTGCCGTGAGCCTTAGACGTGGTGCCCTGGCCAGTAATTTATTTTCAGGGTCTTGTTCCAATAGTTCTGAAGTGGTAATGGCCTTTTGCTTATATGTAGCCGATAGGGCCATATACTTTAACATCTTTTTGGTATTCCATCCTTCGTCACGAAACTTAATGGCTAAAAAATCCAAAAGCTCCGGATGTGAGGGTAAAGCACCTTGATTTCCAAAATCATAAGAAGAACTAACCAATCCCGTTCCGAACATACGCTGCCAAAACCTATTTACAGTAACCCTTGCCGTTAACGGATTTTTATCATCAAAAAGCCATTTGGAAAGCCCCATTCTATTTCTCGGATAACTTTCAGGAAAAGACAAAACTGAATTTGGAGTATCGGGAAACACTTCGTCCATGGGCTGATCATACACACCTCTACTTAAAATAAAGGCAGGCCTCCATTCCTCCCGCTCATACATTACCATAACCGGAACTTCTTTTTTTGGAGCTTTATCAAAATTTATAAAACTTAAAACCCCCTCCGCTTCTTTCTCGGTAATGGTGATATAGGGTTCGGGAGTTTCCCCAGGTAAGGGAATCCTGATTTTCTCCTTGTTGTTGTTAAAGAAACTAAACAGCTCAAAATGTTCCTTTTGACTTATAGGGTCATACTTATGGTCATGACATCGCGCACATTCCACCGTAAGCCCCAAAAAAGCAGTACCAAAGGTCTGTAGCCTATCTTCAACGTACTCTACCTGATATTCCTCTGGAATGGTACCACCTTCAAATGTAATCTTGTGGTTTCTGTTAAATCCCGTAGCTAATATTTTCTCCAAATTGGCATCCGGCATTAAATCACCTGCGAGCTGATAGGTTACAAACTGGTCATAGGGCATGTTCTTCTGGAAGGCATGAATTACCCAGTCTCGCCAGGGCCACATGGTGCGTTCAAAATCATCCTGATATCCATGAGTATCCGCATACCTAGAAATATCCATCCATTCAGCAGCCATATGCTCTGCGTGGTCAACGGTCTGGAGCAAGGAGTCTACCAATTTCTCATAGGCGTTTACAGATGCATCATTTACAAATGAATTCACCTGCTCCGGAGAAGGTGGTAATCCTGCAAGGTCAAAGAAAACACGTCGAATCAGTTTTTCCTTAGATGCTGGTTTAGATGGGGAAAGCCCGTTTAAGCGCATCTTTTTTAATACGAACTTATCTATTTCGTTTACACTCCATGCAGAATCATTGATAGTAGGTACTTCCGGCTTTTCTTGAGCAATAAAAGCCCAATGTTCCTTATACGCTCCTCCTTGAGC
>JBARUM010000029.1:0-3019 GCA_049645725.1 Maribacter sp. | reverse complement strand
CAAGAACACAATACCCTTAAAAGAGAGGGAGATAATTTGCATTACGACCTTTATGTTAGTATTTCCGAAGCTGTCCTTGGAACTTCAAAAGAAATAGATGCTGTAGGAGGTAAAGTTCGTATCAAGTTAGAACCAGGGATCCAATCAGGTAAGATTTTACGTTTGAGAGGAAAAGGTATCTCCAGTTTAAATGGTTACGGGGCAGGTGACCTATTGGTTCACGTAAATGTTTGGACCCCTAAAGAGTTAAATAAAGAACAAAAGGATTTTTTTGATCGAATGCAAGGAAACGAAAACTTTGAGCCTAAACCGGAGAAATCTGACAAATCATTTTTCGAAAAAGTTAAAGATATGTTCTCTTAATCTGAAAACCTTTGGTTTTTAAATAAAAAACGTATATTTGATTTAATATTGGGAAACCAATATTAATTTTCTTTTTCATAGCAATTTTTTTCCCATCCTTAATTCTTTGAGGGTGGGTTTTGCTTTTTAACCTATTTTTACCATAAATCCTCTGGGAGTTGAATACGCATCATTTTGGTGATGTAAACTGGCCTGCATTTAGAATGGATTAAAAAAATCCTTTTTTAAAACAATTCAATATCTTTGGGGAAATTGCGTACATGAATAATATTTTGGTAACTAACGAGGTCACCAAACAATTTGGAAACCATACGGCGTTAAAAAATGTTTCGCTAGAAATTCCCAAGAATAGTATTTATGGTCTTCTAGGACCAAACGGTGCGGGAAAAACTACCTTAATTCGTATTATTAATCAGATTATTCATCCTGACAAAGGTCAAATATTCTTTGATGGGCAACTCTTAAAACCCGAACATATATCGCAAATAGGCTATTTGCCCGAAGAACGTGGACTCTACAAGAGTATGAAAGTGGGTGAGCAAGCCCTATACTTAGCACAATTAAAAGGCCTTTCAAAGAATGAAGCCAAAACCAGATTAAAATTCTGGTTCGACCGTTTGGAGATTGGAGATTGGTGGAACAAGAAAATACAAGAACTGTCCAAGGGTATGGCGCAAAAAATTCAGTTTATCGTAACCGTTTTACATGAACCAAAATTGCTCATTTTTGATGAACCTTTTAGTGGATTCGACCCAATAAACGCTAATATAATCAAGGATGAAATTTTAAAGTTAAAAGAAGGAGGTACCTCCATTATTTTTTCAACTCATAGGATGGAATCTGTGGAAGAGCTTTGTGAGTACATTGCACTTATTCATCAATCGGAGAAAATCTTGGATGGTAAGCTATCCGATATCAAAAAAGCTTACAAAAAGAACATCTATAAAGTTGGCTTAGAGCCAAAAGACCCTAAGACTTTGTTAAATGAATTAAAGGATAGGTTTCAGGTTCTTTCATCTGAGTATGATATTCAACAGAAGCAAATGGATTTTTCTATTCAGTTAGATTCAAATGACTCTGGCGCATTACTTACCTATCTAAACTCTAAAGCCCTTGTAAATAGTTTTATGGAAACAATACCTTCTGCCAATGAAATCTTTATAAGAACCGTTCAAAGCAAAGGAGTGTTTCATGAATAAGTTATTATTAATAATAAGAAGGGAGTACTTTGCAAAAGTGCGCAACAAGTCATTTGTTATTATGACATTCCTAAGCCCAATATTAATGGTTGGCATGATTGTTCTTATCGCTTACTTGACAAATCTTAACGATAATGAAAAAAGAATTATTGCGATTCTAAACGAGAGTGATTTTTTCTCGAATGAATTTATAACCTCGGAAACAACGTCTTTTGTTAAATATAAGGATTTGACTTTAGAGGAAGCCAAGGATTCTACTTTGCAAATGGGCTATTATGGGCTTATTTATATACCCAATGAAGAGAATTTGGAAAAAGTAACTCAAAGAGCTTTCTTTTACAGTAGTGACGCACCGAACACCTCTATATTAGAAAAGTTAGAGCGCGTATTTAAGGAGAGATTACGTGTGGAACGGCTGCGAGAACTTGGTATTTCGGCATCTGAATATGCGGAAATGGATAGTGAATATCAAATGAATATTTCAACTTTTGATGGCGTTCAAAACTTAAAGGGCATAAATGAAATCAAAGCTGTAATCGGTGGAGGGTTTGGATATTTGATTATGATGTTTATTATTATTTATGGCGGTTTCGTCATGCGGAGTGTTATTGAGGAAAAAACAAGCCGTATCATAGAAGTCATTATCTCTTCTGTAAAACCATTTCAATTGATGTTGGGTAAGATAATCGGTACGGCTTTAGCAGGTATTACACAGTTTCTTATATGGATTGTCTGTGGAACAATCCTATTGTTCGTAGCCCTTGCCATTTTCGATATAGATCCTTCAATATTATCAAAAGGAAGCCCTGCCACGTCAATGGCAGCAGAAGTTCCAGGGGCTCTTTCTTCCATGGATATGACAACTCAGCTCTATGCTCAAGAGCTCTTTGAAATTCCTATCGTAATGTTACTTGTATTTTTTGTCATTTATTTTATTTTGGGCTATTTTATTTATAGCTCTATATATGCTGCTATAGGCGCCGCCGTGGATAATGAGACAGATACGCAACAGTTTATTTTCCCTATCATACTACCTTTAATGCTCGCTATATATGTAGGCTTCTTTTCTGTATTTAGCAACCCTCATGGACCTATAGCGGTAGGTTTCTCTTTGTTTCCGCTAACGTCGCCCATTGTAATGATGATGAGGCTCCCTGGTGGAATTGGTGATGGCGGTGTGCCGCTCTGGCAGTTGGCGACTTCAATTTTATTTTTAATAGCTACCTTTATTGGTATAGTTTGGTTGGCCGCAAAAATATACAGAGTAGGTATTTTAATGTACGGGAAAAAACCAAGTTATAAGGAATTGTTAAAATGGCTTAAGTATTAATTATGCTCCAAGAAGAAACGGAAAAAATAAAGGAAATTATAGAAGATGATATCTGGGGCTCTATTAAGGAATTTTTAGACTTGGGTTTCCATTATGGGGATGGTGAGAAGTCAATTCATATTACCAT
>JBARUM010000028.1:0-2055 GCA_049645725.1 Maribacter sp. | reverse complement strand
TCCAAGGACTTGGATTGTATAGCGATTTGTTTTTTAATAATGTCCAATCTTTTGGTGGTCGCAATTATCATTTCTGAATTGTTGAAACCTTCCAAGGATTTATACCTATTTATTCCCCCAAAACCGGCACGTCTTTGTTCTTCGGGAATCGGATTTGCTTCAAAATAAAGTCGGTAAATATTATTGTCTCGGTCTTCAATATTAGCGAGAACCTCTTCTATCTGTCCCATCTTTCTATCCAATAGTTCAAATTGGAGCTCATAGTTCTTTACTTCGCGCTGCAAGGATAATTCACGCGGTGTATTAACAATATTAGTATTTAGGAGCAGAATTAAGCCCAAAAAACCAAAAAGGAAAGAACCTAAAAAGAAAAACGCAATGTTTCTATATCGCTTGGATTTTTCTGGTTCTATCTTCCTATACGAAAGTGTATCCGGGTCGTAATAGTATTTTACCTTAGACATGAATGGATTTTATCCTATTTTTGTGCTTTCTTTTTAAGATAACAAACAAATATAAAAATTGTTTTTTACAAACAGTTAAAATTTGTAAAAGCTTAGCGGTAATAGATGAATTCCAAGGAAATACGAAAGCAGTTTTTAGCATTTTTTGAAGGAAAAAAACACAGAATTGTTCCTTCTGCGCCTATGGTCATAAAAGATGACCCCACCCTTCTTTTTACAAATGCGGGAATGAACCAGTTTAAAGAATTTTTCTTAGGGATATCCGCACCAAAAAATACCAGGATTACAGATACCCAAAAGTGCCTTAGGGTAAGTGGCAAGCATAACGACTTGGAAGAAGTTGGTAAGGATACCTATCATCATACTATGTTTGAGATGTTGGGAAACTGGAGTTTTGGCGATTATTTTAAGGAGGAAGCCATTTTTTGGGCATGGGAATTGTTGACAGATGTTTTTAAAATCGATAAGAACAGCCTTTATGTTTCAGTTTTCGAAGGAAGTGATGATACCGATAATCTAGAAAAAGATCATGAAGCCTTTGCTTTATGGAGTAAGATTGTTCCCAAGGACAGAATTATCATGGGCAACAAAAAGGATAATTTCTGGGAAATGGGAGAACAAGGTCCCTGCGGTCCTTGTTCGGAAATTCATGTAGATATTAGATCGGCTGAAGAAAGAGCTAAGGTTTCAGGAGCAAGTCTAGTAAATGCTGACCATCCATTGGTCGTAGAGATATGGAATTTAGTTTTCATGCAATACAATCGCAAGGCCGATGGAAAATTGGAAAACTTGCCCGCTAAGCATGTAGATACGGGAATGGGTTTTGAGCGTCTTTGCATGGTGCTGCAGAATGTAAAATCCAATTATGATACCGATGTATTCACCCCGCTGATTAGGGAGATCGAGACGATAACGAATGTGGCGTACGGAAAAAAAGAAGAAACCGATATTGCCATTCGGGTAATCACAGACCATATAAGGGCAGTAGCATTTTCAATTGCAGATGGGCAACTGCCGAGTAATACTGGGGCCGGTTATGTAATCCGTAGAATATTGAGACGTGCCGTCCGTTATGGATTTACTTTTCTGGATACAAAAGAACCTTTAATGTATCGTTTGGTAAATGTGCTGACCTATACTATGGGCGATGCTTTCCCAGAACTGAAGGAACAAAGGCAGCTCATAGAAAATGTAATTAAAGAAGAAGAACATTCTTTTCTTAAAACATTAGATCAAGGATTGGTATTGTTGGATACCATTATTTCAAATTCCAAGGACAAAATAGTTGATGGGGCAAAAGCCTTTGAATTATATGATACATTTGGCTTTCCCATAGACCTAACCGCACTAATTTTAAGTGAAAAAGGATATACCCTAGATGAAGCCGGCTTTAATTCCTCCATGCAGCAACAGAAGAACCGTTCCAAGTCGGCCTCGGAGATTTCCAAAGAGGATTGGGAAGTTTTAGAGATTGATACCGAACAAGAGTTTGTTGGATATGATTTGTTGGAGGCCGATGTTAAGATTGTCAAATACCGAAAAGTGACTTCTAAAAAGGATGGTGAGGTTTTTCAAATGGTGTTCAACCTCA
>JBARUM010000027.1:0-1692 GCA_049645725.1 Maribacter sp. | reverse complement strand
AAAATCTCGCTTTCGTCTGACTCATGGTTTTGTTTGTCAGGTGTTGGGAGAACCGGATACAGAATTACACCAGTTGGCGTTGGAGTTGGGATGGTTGAACCGGGTGGGCGTCGCCGCAGAAAACCCCGATGAACCCGTTTATGCGTTTTATCATGCGACGTTTCAGGAGTATTTTGCAGCGTTGGCGGTGGAGGATTGGGATTATTTTTTACCCAAAGATCATGTTAATTTTCCAGTTGAGGGAAAGAAATATCGCATTTTTGAACCCCAGTGGAAGCAGGTAATTTTATTGTGGTTGGGGCGTGAGGATGTTAAGGTTGAGGAGAAAGAGGCGTTTATTGAAAAATTAGTTAACTTTGAAGATGGATTCAATTATAATTTTTATAAATTTAGGGCGCAATTTTTAGCGTCTTGGCTAACTCAGGAATTCAAAGACTCCAAGTGGACTAACCTCTTAATAGATTGGTTGATTAGAACAGGATTAGGTTGGTATGATAGCGAAACGAAGAAATGGGAGTATATTATAAGCATAATTTCAGGAACAGCACGTCAAGTCTTGACACAAACAAATACTAAGATAGTTAAAAATAAAATCCTGGAAATTCTTGACAATAGCAACGAAAGTTTTGTGCTTTCTATGGCTATTTATTGCTTGGGAGAAATGAAATTTAATTCGGATGATGTAATCGATAGATTACTTCTCTTTATTCATAAAAGTTCCAAAGATTCCACTAAATATAAAACTGATTCCCTGCATTTTCAAGCAATTGAAAGCATAAGTAAAATAGCCTTAGCGGATCAGAAAATTATTTCGTTCTTTAAAGATTTGATAGATGGTAACATTGACTTTTCGACTAAGATAAGATCCATTAAAGCACTAGCTAAAATTTCACCCGAGTTTATTGATAAAGCAATTGAAATTTTAATGGAAATGTTTGAAGATGAGAAAAATGATGAAATCCGTTACTATTTAGCTAGTACATTAGTAGAAGTTTCACCTAAAAACATAGATTTTGTTGTCAAGTTTTTATCGTCAAAGTCATCCAACAAAAAATCATCAATAGCTCTTACTCAACTAGAGAATAGTTTGTTGTCTTCTCAGGAAATATCTGCCTCAAAAGAGAAGGTTAATTTTGTCAGGAGCCAAGAAAAAAATCTAGCCTCAAAAATTATTGAGTTTTCTGTTAATATGAAAATACATTTAAACAACAAAGAGATAGAAAAACTAAACTCTTTTCGGGAATCTAATAAAATTGAAATTGAATTTTATCAGTTATTACTAGATATCATCCAATCTTGGAATTCAGAACCTTTGAAATATTTTATTGTAGATGAATTAAAAAGCATAAAAAAAACCAGAAATGAGTTAATATTTATCGTTGAAAATTTTTCTAATTATTGTGCAATAGATTTTGATTATGTCACATACGAACTCCTTTGGGACTGTGCCACCAACCTACCCTATCCCGAATTTTATCAAGCCTGGCATCATCCTATTAAAATGACTCATCCAGAAGTTGAAGATAATACCCCAGTGGGCAATGCAACCGTTAAAAGCCAAGAAATTCTACTCCCATATCTTCGTAGTCAACTGCAAAATCGGCCGATTTATTGCCTCGATGCCTACATCCTCGCCACCGAAGCCGACCACAGCGAAATCGCCCTCACCCTCTGCCAACTGATCTGGGAGCA
>JBARUM010000026.1:0-1568 GCA_049645725.1 Maribacter sp. | reverse complement strand
AAGCAGTGATGCGAGCCATTAAACCATCAAAACCGTTAATAATAGGTTGGGAGTTTTTGACAACATTTGCATATTCTGTATTCAGTGTTGCAATTTCTGATTCTATCCCTGAAATTTTTTCGGCATTATTGGTTTTTAGAGTGTTTAGTTCGGCCAAAGCGGCGTCATGTTTTTCCCGTTTTTCGGCATATACCGGACCTTTTCCTAATAATTTGGTTCCTGCGGTGCCTTCCGCCTCAGAGATGTAGGTGTCATAAAGGGCGTTGGTTGCTGCCTCTTTCGCTGCTATTTCTGACTTAAGAGCCGTAATATCTTGATTTAGCTTTTCAAGAGTTGGCTGGTATTGTAATGCCAATTGTTCCTTGTTGGCCAGGGTAAGCTCGTTCTTTTGCTCCAATAAGACTTGGTTTATTTCCTTTTCAAAAATTTTCATCTCCAGAGGTTTGGAAATGACGACAGCAATGATGATTGCCAAGATAATTCTTGGTGTAGCTTGTAAAAATTCTTGCCCAAAATTATCTCGTTTTTTAATAGTGGAAACAATGAACCGATCTAAATTAAAAATTAATAGACCCCAAATAAAACCAAAAAATATCGCTGCGTAGACATTATCAAAAACAGTGTATAAGGCATAGCTACTAGCGATAAAAGCCATAACCGCTGTAAAAAATACGGTAGCACCTATACCCGCATATTTATTTTGCTCTCCTTTGGAACAGGTTTTTAAAATTTCGGAGTCCGCCCCGGAGCAGAGAATAAAAAAGTCTTGTAACATAAGGTTTTGTTTTTGATTGATGCTGAAACAGGTTCAGTGTTGATGATGGTATTTAAAAGGTGAACGTAACTTATCGTTTTTTGGTACGCAAAAAGCCCTCTTTAGGAGGGCTTTAACAATTAAGCATGCTTAGTTTTATTCAATAATTATGGGTTCTTTGGAAAGTCTTACCTCTTGTATACCATTCTTTCGTCGTGAATCAATATTAATTCCATCATCTTTTTTCATTAGATCTATGGCCTTATCAGAAGTAATTTTTTTCCCTTTATAGTAAAAATTAGCTCCTTCTTTAGCCATTTCAATAACAGAATCTAAAGGGTCCAAGGGTTCTGGTGGAAGGGGCGGCACACTAGTTTTTATATCCTTAATATATGTTGAGGTTGGATTAATAGGTTGCTCTGGTTGTTTTGGCTGCGCAAATTGAACATTCCCGACAACATCATAAGGATCTTGTTCTTCTATAATCTTTTTAATCTTAATAGAAGCTTCATCTCCATCGTTTGGGGTCTTGGGCGGTTTTGGAGCTGCTGGTGGTTCTGGAAAATCAGGAAATGGTTCAGCATCCTCTTTTTGTTTATCGGACATTAGACTGTAGATATATTCTAACCTTTCCACATCCTCTTTAATAATCCTCATGTAATTACTGGACATCTCGTTATAATGCCTAGCTAGTTTATTGTATTCTGCCATTTGTTTTCTGGACGCGCCGTCTTGTTCGTTTTTTGGTAGACATTCCGGAAATGGCTGTGCTTCTTTTCTTTGGGTTTTTGTTAATCGCTTGTAAATGGTTTCC
>JBARUM010000025.1:0-2091 GCA_049645725.1 Maribacter sp. | reverse complement strand
AATGAACCGGATCAGTGAGGACATAAATCAGGTTCGTATGTACTCAGGGCCCGCTATTATGTACGGTATACAGACATTGACGCTTTTCGCCTGTCTTGTACCTTTAATGTTCATTAAGGCCCCTACCCTAGCTGCCTACACTCTTTTACCCCTACCCGTCCTATCAGTCTTAATTTACAAAATAAGTAAGGTCATTCACAGAAGAAGTACGATTGTGCAAGAGTTTTTATCCAACCTTTCTACGTTTACCCAAGAAACTTTTTCTGGCGTTTCCGTAATTAAGGCTTATGCACTAGAGCCTCAAACCAATCAAGAATTAGATTCTCTAGCCAATGATGGGAAGGATAAAAGTATGAATCTGGCTAAAATAAATGCTTGGTTCTTTCCGCTAATGATTCTTCTTATTGGAATAAGTAATATTCTGGTCATATATGTTGGTGGCATGCAATATATAAATGGAGAAATAGGTGTTGGACTTATTGCCGAGTTTATTCTCTACGTCAACATGCTAACTTGGCCTGTGGCTATAGTAGGTTGGTTAACTTCTATTGTGCAAACAGCCGAGGCCAGCCAAAAGCGAATTAATAAGTTTCTAAAAGAACAACCGGAACTAGACACGAGTAATACCCAGGCGCATACTGTTGAAGGTAAAATTGAATTCAAAAATGTAAGTTTTACATATGAAGATACCGAAATTACCGCATTGAAAAATCTTTCGTTTACCATAAATAAAAGAGAAACCACTGCTATAATCGGAAAAACGGGTTCTGGAAAATCCACAATATTAGACTTAGTGGCACGCCTGTACGACGTGACTTCTGGAGAAATTCTAATTGACGACAATCCCATTAAACAAGTAGACCTTATAAATTTAAGGGAATCTATTGGTGCTGTTCCCCAAGATGCCTTCTTGTTTTCAGATACGATAAAAAACAATATAAAATTTGGTAAGCACAACGCCACCGATGAAGAAATAATAAAGATTGCCAAGGAAGCCGTTGTTCATCAAAACATTATGAGCTTTTCCAAAAAATATGAAACTATCCTTGGAGAAAGGGGGATTACACTTAGTGGTGGTCAAAAGCAACGCGTATCTATTGCACGAGCCTTAATAAAAAATCCGAAGATTTATCTTTTTGATGATTGCTTGTCCGCGGTTGATACAGAAACTGAGGAAGAGATACTCTCAAACTTAAAAAAAGCCTCGAAAGAAAGGACAACCTTAATTGTGAGCCATAGGGTTTCATCAGCTAAAAATGCAGATAAAATTCTCGTTTTGGAAGATGGTGAACTCTTACAAGAAGGCACACACGAGGAACTTAATACCATAGATGGTTATTACAAGGAACTCTATCAGAATCAGCTTTCGGAGAAAGAAATCTAGAAATATGTTGTCGGATAGCGTTTTTTTTTCCATTTTTGAAGGAACAATCAGACATTATAACCATAGGAAATGAGGGATCGAGATTTAATGGACCAGGAAGAAATTCACTCTAAGGTGCTAAGAGCGGGAAGAAGAACTTACTTTTTTGATGTAAGAAGCACCAAAGCTGGAGATTATTATTTAACCATCACAGAAAGTAAGAAGTTTACACATGATGATGGTTCTTTCCATTATAAAAAACACAAAATCTATCTTTATAAAGAAGATTTTGAGGCTTTTAGAGAAAATGTGGAGGAAATGATGGATTTTATTATTAATGAAAAAGGAACAGAGGTAATTTCCGAAAGACATCAAAAAGACTTTAAAAAAGAAGAAGATGAAAGCTCACCGGCAGTTAATGAAAAAACAAGCGGTAGTTTTACAGATGTAAGTTTTGACGATATTTAAAATATAATTCTCTTAAATAAATGATAACGACCCTTGTAATTAAGGGTCGTTTTCTATTTTTATCCTTAGCTAATTCAAATGACTATGAAAAAAACAATACTTGCCTTTTCACTTATTATCAGTTTTAATTCTTTTGCACAAGATCAGTTGGATCTTAGCTATTACCTTCCAAAAGGAATTACTTACGATGAATCTATTCCAACCCCAAAAGAAGTAATTGGCCACGAAGTTGGTGAATGGCATGTGACACACGATAAGTT
>JBARUM010000024.1:0-3198 GCA_049645725.1 Maribacter sp. | reverse complement strand
ACGAATATAGATTTGGCAGGAAATACACTTAGCCTTTTCAGCGGCAATTCCAATACGGCTTTTGGTTCAGAGTACGCACAATATGCAAAGGCCGATGCTGACCTAAGGCTCTACATGCGCTGGGGTAAGGAACAATCGCTCATTTCCAGGATATATGCCGGTTGGGGCGTAGCATATGGAAATAGTCAGACCTTACCCTTTGTTAAACAGTTCTTTTCTGGTGGGCCATATAGCGTGCGTGCGTTTAACATCCGATCGCTAGGACCGGGTAGTTTCAATGCCCAGGATGAGGAAACAACCACAAACTTTTTTGACCGGTCTGGGAATTTAAAATTAGAGGCCAATCTAGAATATAGATTTCCACTTTTTTCTTACCTAAAGGGAGCATTTTTTCTGGATGCAGGAAATGTTTGGCTTACCGGAGATTATTCTGCCTTAGAGGATGAACAAGAAAACAGTAGTTTTTCCAATACCCTTTTTAGTGACGGGAAGTTTGAATCGGACTGGTTAAAAGAAGTAGCTGCCGGAGTAGGTTTTGGGCTTAGAGTGGATGTTCAGAACTTTGTAATTCGGTTAGATTTGGCCTCTCCCCTTCGTGTTCCCTATTTACCCGAAAACGAACGTTGGAACGTGCCCTTCTTTGGAAATATTGATAATAACATGACCCTTAACTTTGCCATTGGATATCCGTTTTAAAATGGACATCGCTATTTCACTTTCTTGATCAGCACAACCCAATCTTGATTTTTCTTCACTTCCTCTTTTACCGGAGGAGTTCCAAGAGATGTTTCTTTTCCCCCAGCTAGTTGTGCAATAGAGCCTTTACCTAATTCGCCCCCTTCTAATGGATCAAACCATTCCACGGAAAAATCACCTTTGACGTCTTTTAAATTAATGGAATACGCATTAGTATCAGGTAAATAAATGGCGTATACTTCGCCAGGTTTCTCAAAGCAATAGGCCTCTTTAGAATCTACACGTTCTGTGTTTGGCCTCATTTCCCAATACGGTAAATGTGCTTGGAAGAATTGAAGCGCAAAATCCGTCAACTCCCATAAGCGGTCCGTGGTGCGCCAATCTTCCGTATTCAAATCATTATACTTATTATACCCGCCGTAATACCATTCTACGCCAGCAGCCCCGGACAGCAGTGTTCCCCAAAGTACATAACGCCTAATGGAGTCATGGTCGTAATCTACAGAATCCGGTACAACTCCAGTATGCCACATGCCTATTTCATCCATGGTAATCATCCAAGGATGACCGGCTTCTTTGGACTTTTTTTTCCAATCACGTATTACTTCCGCCGCGCCTTCTCGTTTATCCACCTGCATAGAGAGCCCATCCAAGTTTTTAAAACCTACAATAGAGTCTAAAACATTAGCTCTTGCAGGTTCGTGGGAATGTGTATGCAAAAGGATAGGGTGATTGTACGGGTCTGTTTTAGTTAGATAATCTGTCATGGCCTTCCGCTGGGCATCATTTTGAGCAATGGGCGTAAACTGGGCAAAGCCATTTTCCTCCCCTAAATTCCATTTAAGCCCAAGGTGATGTCCAAAACGAGCCACCATTTCTTGAAAATATAGCTGTCTCATAGGACCAGTATCGCCCCCGTCAAGCATGGTTTCATTTTCCGTTTCCTGTAAGACCATATGAAGAAGAATACCCTTGGATTGCATGTGCTGAAAAACCACTTCCCATTGCTCCAACTTGCTTACATCAAAACGGGTAAAATCGTCTGGATTGGAATAGGGCCAAACATCCTTACCATCACCCTTAATGTTCATCGTTAAAAAATAGGACACGTTCATTCCTTTGGAGGACAGATAGTTCACAGCTCCAATTAAGCCCTTTCCTTTTTCTCCTTTCCAAGTTGGGTCACCTTCTTTCCAATCGTCTACATGAGGCAGGTACTGATGTAGCTTTTCATCGGTTTTGGATTCACCGTCCCTGTTGGCCGCTTTCATTCTGTAAGTGCCGTCGAAATCCTCGTAGGCCAATAAGTTTTCTGGGCTATCCGCTCCTCCTTTTAACCAATACGTATCTGAGCCTTGAAATTTAAAATAGCCGTTAGCATTTACCAACCTACCGTGCGCCCTAAAATCTGAACCTGCTTTTGTTGATGGTACGACCATAAATGCTCCATTTGCATCTAGCAACTGTACTTTCTCCGTGGCTTCCGTTATTTCTGTCAAAGCTACCCTATCTCCTTTGTATAAAGAGGCACTGTAGCTCCATTCTCCTATCTTGTCCGGTGTAAAACGAACTTGCCAAACCGCTCCGGAATCAGCACTTGTCTCCGCTGCATTTCCATCAGCCGCATAAAATCCCCTAACCGTATATTGGGATTCAGCATGTTTAAAGTCTACAATGAGTATGTAATCAAGGAAAGGGTTTCTGTCATCCGTTTCTGAGGTTTCATCTCCGTCAAAAGACAAAGTTATTGTATGCCATTTTTGATAATTGGGAAGCAAATACTCTTTTTCCTGAGTTGCACAACCCATATAAAGTATTCCAATTAAAACAATAACTATTTTTTTCATAAACCTGATTTTTCCAAACCTTTATAATGTACGGAAGTACATAGAACCATAGTTTCTTTAAATTTTAAAATGCATTGATCTTACTTTCTAAAAACAGAAAATAATACAAAAAACTATTAGTATTTATATTCCAAAAGCGACCTTAGACAATGTAGTAAAACAACCCTTTTACAAAGTGAAACCAATGTGTATTATCTCAATAGCCCTAAAAACAAATTTAAAAATACTATTGGTTCAATCCCCTTATCAACTCAATTACCCCACATTCTTTTCCACAGCTCTGTAAATAGTCTTGCTGCGTCGCGTTGAAATTTTGGAGTTTCTTCTACTGTAAGGTCTTTGTCTTTTGAAATTAATCGATAAGAAAAAGCGAATTTTTCCTCATTTGAGGAAAGACTCACCAAACCAAACCGAAGATCATTAAAATATAGTTTTCCTTCGTTTTCGGTAAGCGTATACCAACCCTCCGCTATGTTGATAAGTCTATTCATCTTTTCATTGGATTGCAAATCTCCAAGTAGGTTCCGATTTTTAGGATAGGCCTTAAACTTAATTGATTCCGAATCAAAAAAAGAATAATTACCTATCAGATAGCTATCTTCCGTATCAACATTCGCTGTCCACAGAATGGTATTAAAAGGGGTGGGTCTTATAT
>JBARUM010000023.1:0-11803 GCA_049645725.1 Maribacter sp. | reverse complement strand
GCTATATACAGGCGAAAAAGGCAGAGCGGCACACGAGATGATTATTGATTGTAGACCTTTTAAGCAAAATGGTATTGAAGTTACGGATATTGCAAAAAGATTAATGGATTATGGGTTTCATGCTCCGACCGTTTCTTTCCCGGTAGCAGGAACAGTTATGATAGAACCTACGGAAAGTGAAGGGCTTTCCGAACTTGACAGGTTCTGTGACGCCATGATTTCCATTCGTGCAGAAATTGATGCGGCCAGTTCGGATGATGCAAACAATGTATTGAAGAATTCACCACATACATTAGAAATGGTAACTTCGGACGATTGGGATTTTCCTTATACACGGCAAAAAGCAGCTTTTCCTTTATCCTATGTTTCCGAAAATAAGTTTTGGCCTGCGGTTAGAAGAGTAGATGACGCTTATGGCGACCGTAATTTAATTTGTACTTGCGCTCCTATTGAAGCTTATGCTGAAGCCTAGTACATGTTAAAAAATCTATTAAAACAAGGGGCTGCGCTGATTAGCGCAGCCCCTTTTCTATTCAGTCAACACAGATTATCTTTTCTGGACATCGTAATAATTCCTATGCGTGCATAATAAGCACTACTATTTTTATTTATTTTGTCAGTTATCAACTAAACACTAAACTAAATGGGTATTGGAATTACGGGTACGGGCAGCTATGTACCTTCCCAAATCGTAGCTAACGGAGACTTTGGAGCGCACGAATTCCTAAACGCCGACGGAAGTGAGTTTAAACAAGAAAATTCTATAATCATTGAAAAGTTCAAGGCAATAACGGGTATTGCGGAAAGAAGATATGTAGATAAAAGTCTGAATACCTCGGACATTGCTTTTTTGGCTTCTGAAAAAGCGATTGCCGACGCAGGTATCGATAAGGAGGAGTTGGATTATATAATCTTTGCCCACAATTTCGGAGATGTATCTTACGGACAATCGCAAAGCGATATGCTTCCTAGTCTTGCAACTAGGGTAAAACACCATCTCCGCATAAAAAATCCAAAATGTGTGGCCTATGACATGTTATTTGGATGTCCAGGGTGGATAGAAGGTGTAATTCAAGCCAATGCCTTCATTAAAAGTGGTATTGCAAAAAAATGTCTAATTATTGGTGCGGAAACACTCTCTCGCATCGTTGATCCTTATGACAGGGATTCCATGATTTATTCGGATGGAGCCGGAGCTACCATTATTGAACAAAAGGAAGAATCTGGTGAAATACTATCACACGCAAGCGAAACATACACTTATGAAGAGGCCTACTTTTTATTTTACGGTAAGTCTTATAATCAGACAGTAGACAGCACCAAGTATATAAAAATGTTTGGTAGAAAAATTTATGAGTTCGCGGTAAGTTATGTTCCAAGCGCAATGAAACGATGTTTGGACGAAAGCGGAGTGGCTATAACGGACATAAAGAAAATAATTATCCATCAGGCCAATGAGAAAATGGACGAAGCAATTGTAAAACGCTTCTATGCACTTTACAATATGGAAATGCCGGACAAAAGCATGCCTATGAATATTGAAAAATTAGGCAATAGTTCCGTAGCTACTATTCCTACCCTATTTGATATGATTAGGAAAGGAAAAATTAAAAATCATGAACTCACAAAGGGAGATGTCATTATCTTTGCAAGTGTTGGCGCTGGAATGAATGTAAACGCCATCGTCTATAAAGTTTAATGTTTTTAAGTTCCTGGTTTCAGGTGATGGATTTAGACTTGAAACGATAGAAACCTAAATAAATGTACGAGAAAACCTATCCAAGTAAACGTTTTCAGCATACCCTAAGTTTTCTGGAAAAACATGTAGACGATACACAAAAAATATTGGATTTGGGAGTACCTAACCCTTTATCCAACAGAATGATAGATAAGGGGTACACAGTAGAGAATACTTCCGGCGAAGATTTGGATATAGATTTTTCTTCAGTATTAAATTCAAATGCAGATGTGGTCACGGCCTTTGAAATTTTTGAACACCTTTTGGCTCATTTAAATATCCTATCAAAAATAAAGGCCAATAAACTGGTAGCTAGTATTCCATTAAATTTATGGTTTTCCCCAGCATATCAAAGTAAAACCGACCCATGGGACCGTCATTATCACGAATTTGAAGACTGGCAGTTCAACTGGCTTTTGGAGAAAAGCGGATGGACTATAAAAGACAGTAAAAAGTGGACCAATCCAGTAAAAAAAATAGGAATTAGACCGCTTTTAAGAACATTTACTCCCAGATATTATATTGTTTACGCTGAAAGAAAAATTTAGTGGATTATTACATAGTCATACCGGCTCACAATGAAGAAACCTATTTGCGGGACACATTAAACTCACTATTAAGACAAACCCTACAGCCAAAAAAGGTTATTATCGTCAATGACAATTCAACGGACGACACAGAAGCAATTATTGATACATTTTTAAATTTAAGTGTCATTTTCCGAAAAGTGAATACTCGTTCCTCTGAAGAACATATGCCTGGCAGTAAAGTTATTAATGCATTCAATGAAGGTCTTAAACTATTGGATGATTCATACGATTTTCTGGTAAAGCTAGATGCTGATGTAATACTTCCTGATAGCTATTTTGAAAAAATTGGTCACGTTTTTAAAGGTAGGCCCCAGATAGGCATTGCAGGTGGCTATGTTTACGAAAAGGATAGTGATGGCGATTGGAAGTTAAACCACCCTATGAATAAAAATCATGTTCGTGGAGCCTTTAAGGCTTACTCCAAAAAATGCTTCCATGCAATTGGAGGTTTAAAAAACGCTATGGGATGGGATACAGTAGATGAACTTTTAGCCAATTACCACGGTTACCAGATTTCAACGGACGATTCCCTAAAGGTAAAGCATTTACGACCAACTGGTAAGGCCTATGACTCCAAAGCAAGACTGTTACAAGGAAGGGCCATGTATACCATGCGCTATGGTTTTTGGATAACGGTCATCGCATCTCTTAAAATGGCATGGAAACAAAAGAAGAAAAACGCATTTCTAGACAATATGTACGGTTTCCTTGAAGCTCAAAAAGATAAGGTGCCGTATTTAGTGACAGAAGCGGAAGGAAGGTTTATTAGAAGGCTTAGATGGCAAGGTATTAATAAACAATTTATTCCATAAAAAAACCACCCAATTGGGTGGTTTTCAATTCTTTTAGAGTTCCAATTTAGAAACCCAGAGCTTTTTTTACATCGACCAAAAGATCTTTACCTTTTGCCACGATAACTCCACCGCCCTGTTGTGAGTCGATTACGTAATCAAATCCTTGAGCAGCGGCAACTTTTTCAATGGCAGTCTTTGCCTTTTCGGAAATTGGAGCGAACAACTCTGCTTGTTTAGCTTGGAACTCCTTTTGGGCGGCTTGCTGTGCCTGCCCGATGTTTTGTTCAAAACCTTGAAGCTCTAAAGCTCTTTTTTCATTCTCCTCTTTGGTTTTTGAAGGTGCTTCATTTTGATATTGTGTTACCTTATTACGCATTTCCGTCATGGAGGCCTGTATATCGGCATTATACGTTTCCTGTAGCTTCTTAAGTTCGGCTTCAGCGGCTTTCATTTCTGGCATAGCAGCTAACAACTGGGTTACATCTATATGCGCAACTTTACTTTGTGCATTTACAAAACTGGACGCCGCCACGAACAACATTAAGGCTACCGCTATTTTTTTTACTTGTTTCATGAGTTAAAATTTAATTTCTATTTGAGTGTTAATTAATGGTTACTATTTATTACCGGTTTCTTCCTTTTCGTCGGTATTGTTTTTACGATCTTCTAGTTTCTCTTTCTTTTTAGCATCCCTTTCCTCCAGCAATTTTTTTCTTCTTTCCTCATAGGCCTTCTTGCGTTCCTCCCTCAACTTTAGTTGCTCGGCTCTTTTCTCGTCAGCAGTCTTTTCTCTTGCTTCAGATGCCTCTTTTGCTTGATCTAATCGCTCTTGCAGTGCCTCACTTATTTTCTCCTCATCTACAGCATCTCCTTCAAATTCGTCCAATTGACTTCTACTTGCTTTTTTGGAAGGCTTACTAATTTTTCTAGTCCGGGCAATACCCCTTAAAACCAACTCGCTTATATCATGCCTTTTTTCCGAATACAACATTACAACATCCGCAGATTTATCAAAAATAAAATCATATTTATTATTAGCTCCTATTTTTTGTACTTCATTAAAAACCTGATCCTGTATTGGTTGTATAAGCTGTTTTTTTTGCAATACTAAATCCCCTTGCGGTCCAAAACGGTTCTGTTGATATTCCAACATTTCCTTCTCTAAAATTTGAATATCTTCTTCACGTTCCGTTATTAGCTCTGGTGTAAGCAAAACCTTCTCGGCCATTAAATCTCTCTTCATTTGTTCCACCACACTCTGCTTTTGCTCAATTTCTACCTTCCACTTCTGCACTTTGGTATCCAATTGTGTACTTGCGTCCCTATACTCTTCAACATTTTCCAATATGTACTCCATATCTACATAACCAATTCTAACGCCTCGCTGAGCAAAAGAGAATATAGTTGTGCCTAAGGCAATAAAGAGTAAAAGAACATTTGTTTTTAACTTCATTTTTGATATCGTTTAATCCAATAGAAAATATCGTGCCAAAATTACTAAAACTTTTAAAATGAAAGGGTTAGCATAATACACAATTCTAAAATTCCGTATTAAAATTAAAACTGTTGACCAATTATGAAGTGCGTTTGCCATCCGCTTGGACCATTACCAAGAGATTGTGGCCTTAGATCCTCATCGAAACCATAACCAAAATCAATTCCCAGTAAACCAAACGCTGGCATAAAGATGCGTAGCCCAACACCGGCCGATCGTTTTAATTGAAACGGATTAAACTGCTGAAAATTGTTGAATGAGTTTCCTGCTTCTAAAAATGTCAGTCCATAAATAGACGCTGAGGGCTTTAGTGTAAGAGGATATCTAAGTTCCATAGAAAATTTATTATAGATCAACCCTCCATCCTGTTGACCGGTTAAGGGGTCTATAGGGGTTAAGGATTGATTCTCGTATCCTCTTAACTGAACTACATCCCTGCCATCTAAAGTGAAGTTACCAAGACCATCCCCACCTACGAAGAATCGTTCAAAAGGAACATCGCCAATATCGCTATTGTAGCTACCTAAAAAACCAAATTCCGCATTTGTTCTCAAAACCAAAGATTTATCACCACTTCCTACAAGTGTTGTATACCAATCTCCTTTAAACTTGATTTTGTAATATTCCAATAGCCTAAAACGTTCCTGATCTGCATTTTCAAGCTCTTGTATCTCACTCAAAGTAAGGGTTTGCCCCATGCTCCTTCTTTCTGCCTGTAACGCTGTAAGCTCTTCGCTTCTTTCGCGTAATGTTCTAAAATCCTTATTACTAAATAATGAATAAGGCGGTGTAAACTTGGCTGTTACTTCAAAATTTGAACCTCCTCTGGGGAATATTCTACCACCTTGGATAGCATTCCTGGAAATTCCTAAAGTATATGCTAATGAATTGGCTTTTCCATTTCCAAAATTGAACAAACCAATATTATAATTTCTAAAATCATACAATTGATATCCTAAGGAATGTGAAATTGTAAAGTAATCATCTGGCCATCGAACACGTTTTGCCAAACCTGCGGTTATTCCTGTTATTGAAAATTGCTGATCCTTATTAACTTCAATACCGTTCCTACCACCAAAAGAAGCGGCAAACTGTTGTGTACGGGAAAGGCTTAAACTAAAACTAACCGGCTTTTTACCCCCTAGCCAAGGTTCTGAAAAATTTAAACTGTATACCCTAAAAGTTCTACTTGCTTGTAAACGTAAGGCAAAGGTTTGACCATCCCCCATGGGAACTGGTTTATAAGCCTCTCCTTTAAATAAGTTTTGTACAGAAAAGTTACTAAAGGACAATCCCAATGTACCTATAAAGCCACCTCCACCATAACCACCTTGCAGTTCTATTTGACTAGATCCGGACTCTACAAGATTCCAAGCTAAATCAACAGTTCCTTCATTAGGGTTCGCATTTAGTACGTCTGGTTTAATCTGCTCAGCATCAAAAAATCCAAGTTGTCCTAATTCGCGAATACTTCTAATTATGTCAGATTTATTATACCGCTGACCAGGTCTGGTGCGTAATTCCCTAAAAATAACATGGTCATTGGTCTTGTCATTACCACTTACCGACACGTGGTCAAGAAAGGTCTCCTTACCCTCAATTATACGTATCTCAAAATTGATGGTATCATTGGCCGCAGATATCTCAACGGGATTAATCGTTGAGAAAAGGTATCCATTATTTTGATAAAGACTTGTAACATCTGACGGATCCGGTTTGGAATTATCGGCAATACGCTCTCTTAAAAGAACACCATTGTAGGTTGCCCCCTTTTTTATCCCCAAAACTTGAGAAAGCTGTCGATCGGTATAAACTGTATTTCCTACAAAATCTATATCCCCGAAATAATACTTATTACCCTCTTCTACCTTAATATTTAGACGAATATTGTTTTCATCCAACTTAACCAATGTATCGGAAATTATACGGGCATCCCTATAGCCATTTTCCGCATACTTGTCAATTAACAGTCCTAGATCTTCCTCATAATCCTTTTTAATGAACTTTGATTTTTTCCAGAATCGTCCAAATCGTTTCTTTTTGGTGCTCTTCAAGGCCTTGCGAAGTTTTTTATTGGATAGCTGCTCATTTCCTTCAAAAACAATATCCTGTATTTTAACCTTATCTCCTTTCTTAATATTCACTACCATACTTCTAGAATTAGTCTCAGAAGTATCCTTGGCCGTAGCTATATTCACCGAGGTATTTAGAAATCCTTGTTTTTTATACTTATTTGTAATATAGTTTTTAGTATTGGCAATAAGGCTCTCGGTAATTTTCTTCCCTTTCTTTAAATCAGTATCCTTTATCAGATCCGGTATCTTCTTCTTTTTGACACCATAAAAAGTTACCCCGGTCAGCGTTGGCCGCTCTATTATATTTAATTCTAAGAAAACTTTATTTCCCTCAATATTAGTTATGTAAAAATCAATAGAACTAAAAAGTTCCAGGCCCCAAAGTTTATTGATCACAGCACTAATTTCCTCCCCTGGAAGAGTTATGGGCTGATCTACCCTAAGACCGGTATAGGTCTTAACCGTTTGTTCGTTATAACTTTGCAGACCGGTAACTTCTAGCCCACCTAAGATATAGCTTTTCCCATCCTCATAAGAGGTTTCTTGTGCTATTAAGGCTAAATTGGTCAATAAAAGTAGTAGGGTGGTAAGTATATGGTTCAAGGATATGAACCTGGTCATATCTTTAAATGAGTTGTTCGCTAGTTTTTCCAAATCTTCGTTCTCTGTTCTGGTAATTTTTTATGGCCTCTACCAAATGATGCTCACTAAAATCGGGCCAAAAAACATCAATAAAATATAATTCGGCATATGCAATTTGCCATAATAAAAAATTGCTGATCCGATGTTCTCCACTAGTACGGATGAGCAAGTCTACGTCTGGCAAATTTCGCGTGTAAAGATGGTTATTTATAATGGTTTCATCAATACTATCAGGCGAAATTATATTATTTTTAACTTTGATGCTGATTGCTTTTACAGCAGACTGAAGCTCTTCCCTGGAACCATAACTTAGCGCCAAAGTAAGAACCATACCATTATTTCCTTTAGTTTTCTCCATTACCTCCAATAATTCCTTATAAGCTCTTTGGGGCAAGGAGGAAATAGTCCCAATTGTATTTAATCGAATATTATTTTGGTTAAAAGTCTTAACTTCTTTCTTTAACGATGAGACCAAGAGACGCATTAAAGTATCTATCTCCAATTTTGGCCTGTTCCAATTTTCAGTAGAAAATGTGTAAAGAGTCAAATATTTGATACCAATTTTAGCACAATTTTCGACTACCTCCCTAACCGTTTTAACGCCATTTTCGTGACCAAATATCCTGTGTTTCCCTTTTTGTTTGGCCCACCTACCATTACCGTCCATAATAATGGCCAAGTGTTTTGGCAAATTATGCTCAGTAATGTCTTCTATTTTGTTCATGTATTGTTTTATTCAAAACAATCCGTACAGAGCTTTCTTCCAAAAGTATAGGTAAGCGTTACCCCAGAAAAAACGTACCAATCGTCACTAAAAATATTTCCAAACTGGAATTCTTCAAAATTGGAACCGATAGGATTACTGGCATCTAAATTATCTGTAAAAGTATATCTTGCTCCAATTTCTGCCCCAAAAATAAGAAACTGATTAATACGGTACTTAAAACCAACTGTCATTGGTATGGCAAAGGAGCCATCTTTTTGAGAAGTTTCCTGTAGGACACCTCCATTAAAATACTCAAAATCATATCTAAAGTAGGTGACTCCGGTATATAAATATGGGGTAAACGCAGGCCCCAACTTGTGTAAATTATATTCGACAAAATTAAATTCTAGACCTACCGAACCCTCCAAGATAGAGTTATCTACCACATAGCCTCTCTGTTGCCTAGCCGTTGTATTGGATTTGGTGTCATCAGCAGTAAATTCACCATACATAATACTTCCTCTCCAAGCGTATCTCTTGCTCTTATTCCATTTAAAAATACCTCCAAAAGCAATGTCCGATGGTAAAATAAAATTAGTTCTACCAACATCACTAATGGTATTGGCGCCTCCTGCAAAGACCCCTACTTCATAGGTTTGGGAGCGTAATCCAAAAAAAGTTAAAACAAGAACAACAAAAACAATTTGCCTCATAAATCAAAAATTTGCATCTAGCTAATGGCATTTACAACACTAAAACGGCCGTAATAATAGCTCTCTGAAGATAAACAGCAATTAGGGGTATTTATTGTTCGAATTCTAGATCAATTACGTTTGTCTTCACCCCATAACAACTTATTCCTTAATGTTTTTAAAAAGCTTTCAGAAGTATATTCAATCATCCTTACGGAAAAAGGTGCTTTTTTTATTGTGATTTCCTGATCATTTTCCAAAGAAGCTATTCTTGAATCCAAAGAGACCAAGTGGTTTTCTTCCCTTCCTGAAACTTTTAAACGAATGATGGTATCATCTGAGATAACCAAGGGTCTTGCATTTAAATTATGAGGTGCGATAGGGGTTAGCACAAGGGATTTAGCTGTCGGCACAATTACCGGCCCCCCGCAACTTAGTGAGTATCCAGTTGATCCTGTTGGGGTAGAAATAATTAGGCCATCTGCCCAATATGAGGTTAGATACTCGTCGTTTAAATGGGTTTCTACCGTAATCATGGAAGTAGTATCTTTTCTACTAACCGTAATCTCATTTAGTGCAAAATTAAGCTCTCCAAATTCCTCGTCCAAGGCAAGCGTATTAAGTTGTACCAAGCTTCTTTCAACTATTGTATAGGCACCTAGAACAAACTCTTGAACCACCTTTCGTACATCTTCCTTTTTAAATGTGGATAAAAACCCAAGACGGCCGGTATTAACTCCAACAATAGGAATACCCAAATTCTTTACAAAAGTTGTTGCGCGCAAGATTGTACCATCACCTCCAAAACTTACGAACATATCAAAAGAGGTATCCAAACCAGATTTCGCCGTAAACGTTGGAAACTTTTTATTGTTTCCGCTAGAAAGGTAAAGCTGATGAAAATCCTCTTCTAAAAAAATGTTGGCACTTTCCTTTTGGAGCTCGTCCAAAAGTTCCAGTAAAGACTCAATTGCATTATCTTGATACGTTTGACCGTAGATTGCAACCTTCATATCAGACGTTTAAATATTTGTCCAAATAATCCGAACGTTCTTTAAGATCTTCCAAAAACTGATCATCGCTATTACCGAAAAGAATATGGTAGTTGTAGCGTCTAAAAGTCTGCACAACTTCATTGAAATTAGTAGTACTTATTTTGATAGTGATCTGAACCACATCGTTCTGGATTTCAGAAATAAAACCGCCAATAAACTTAGCGTTATTACTTTCAACAATCTGGACGACTTCGCTGAAAGAGTAATCCTTTATGCCCATGGCAACAACCAGTATATTCCCCGGATCTGTAAAAAAAGGCATATCAATGAAAACGCCAACAATATCCGTAAGGTCATAGTATCCAATAACTTGTTCTTCCAACCCCAGAATAGGGAGTAAATTGGCTTCGTTTCTGGCGAAAGCTTCCAAAACATCCAGCCAGTTGGTATCCTTTTGCACATAAAAAGATTCCAGATCATAACGGTAATCCTCAATTTTAGCTTCTGGTGGTATAGTCTCAATATCATTCTCAGAAAAAACCCCCACAAACCTTTCTTTTTCAACAATGGCTATATGAGAAAAAGTATTTATCTTAAAAAAATCGAGAACCTTTTCAAAGGAATCATCAATCTTAAAAACGGGAATGTTGGTTATGATATGATCTTGAATGTGCATGATGTAAAATATAACGCAAAATAGTAATTTATAATATCAAAAGGCATGCCTAATTTGTATTTTTGAAATCTGTATAAATCAAAATCGATAATATGACCAAACTTAGCGTTAATGTGAATAAAATTGCCACCTTACGCAATTCGCGAGGTGGAAACACACCCAATCTTCTAACGGTAGCAGTGGATATTGAGCGTTTTGGAGGACAGGGAATAACCATACATCCAAGGCCCGATGAACGGCATATTAGATATCAAGATGCAAGAGATTTAAAAAACATCGTTACTACTGAGTTTAATATTGAGGGGAACCCTATTCCAGATTTTATAGATCTGGTACTTGAAGTAAAGCCTACTCAAGTTACGCTTGTTCCGGATGCTGAAGATGCCATTACTTCTAATGCCGGTTGGGACACCGTGAAAAATAAAGATTTTTTGTATGATGTTATAACCACTTTTAACAAAGCAGGTATTAGAACATCGATTTTTGTAGATCCGAATAAAAGCATGATAGAAGGTGCACTAGCCACTGGTGCCGAGCGCATTGAGCTATATACTGAAAGCTATGCGAAAAATTATGTTTTAGACAAAGAAAAAGCAATTAAACCCTTTGTGGAAGCTGCAAAAAAAGCAAATGAAATTGGCATTGGAATAAATGCAGGTCACGACCTTAGTCTGGACAATATACAATACTTCAAATCGAACATTCCAAATCTATTAGAAGTGTCCATAGGGCATGCCTTAATAAGTGAATCAATCTACCTAGGCTTAGATAATGTAATTAATATGTACCTGAATAAATTGAAATGAACCCAATTCTACATGCTAAAATAATTGGAAAGGGAAAACCATTATGCATTTTACATGGTTTCTTAGGGATGTCCGACAACTGGAAAACATTGGGTACCTCCTATTCAGAAAATGGTTTTGAAGTTAATTTAATAGACCAGCGAAATCACGGAAAGAGCTTTCACTCAGCAGATTTTAATTATGATTTGCTAGCCAAAGATTTAAAAAGCTACTTGGACTACCATTCTTTAAAATCAATATATTTAATCGGACACTCTATGGGTGGGAAAACAGCAATGCAATTTGCTTGTAACTATCCTAATATAATCAGTAAATTGATTGTAGCTGATATTGCTCCAAAGTTTTATCCGCCCCACCACAGTTCTATTATAGATGCGCTGAATAAAATTAATTTAGAAGAGATGTCATCACGAAACGAAGCGGACCTACAACTAAAAAAATACATACCCGACTTTGGAACACGACAGTTTTTACTCAAAAACCTCTATCGAACAGATAATAAGAAACTTCAATTTCGTTTCAATCTACCTGTACTCAGCGGGAAAATGGAAGAGGTAGGTGAAAACATTAATAACACAGATATGTTTAATGGTC
>JBARUM010000022.1:0-1805 GCA_049645725.1 Maribacter sp. | reverse complement strand
ATCCAAAGCGTTTGCGTCAATGCTTGGCAAAATTATATCGGTATATTTACTTAAATCAACAGTGCTGAGATAGCTTAAATCCAACTTGGTCAGTTCAATATCATATCGGGTATCAAACAAGTGCCAGATTTCGCCGGCATCATAAGAGCGCACCCCATTACCTACGACAATGGCGACTTTTTGCTTTTCTATCGGGTCAAAATCGTTACTACCTAAATCAATACCTTTCGTAAGTCCGGTCCCAACGGCAGTAATATACAGTTTACTATCCTGGGCTATTTCTGTTAAAAATTGATGCAATGCCGAAGCATCCATATCTTGGTTTTGGACGGGAATCATGATAGTGCCATAATCATACGATTTACCTTCCAAAGTAAATTTGGATTTGGCAACTTTAGCTCTAATACCCTTTTCTGCAATTTTATTTAGGGCTTTTGGGGTGTAATATTCGTTCCATTCGAAAAGATAGGCATAGGAGCTTTTAGAACTTACGCTTCCAGAAATTGGAGTTAAATCATTTATTTCCGGACCTACGTTCGCTAAAGAACTTAATTCTGAGTAATCCACATTGAAGGATAATGGAAAAGTCCATGCCGAAATATCATAAAACAAGCTATCCGCAAAAGTGGTGCGCTTTTCAAACATCGCCTTGACCAATCTAGGGTTTTTCTGGTCCATAGGTACTACGTAACTTTTTCCTTTTACAAAAGACTTTCCATCGATAGTGGCATCGTTTGACAGTTCATGAAACTTTATTTTATGACGTTTTAATATTTCGGCTAAATGCCATGCTTTTGCACCATCCTTGCTATCACCAAATACGATTCCTTTTGTTTTACTTCTGGCTGCTTCAGCCTTAATATCCTTATAAAACTGTTTTTGATAGGAGAGTATTTTCTCGCGCATATTCTGTGCGGCCTTTATGGTGGAAAGTGCCGTGGTAAACTGATTTCGAATCGTAAAAGGAAAAGTCAACAATCCATTTTCACTTTCTTGTATGTGTCCTCTAGAACTACCTTGTTCAAAAAGAATACCGACACTTCCATTTACATCCGGAAAGGTAGATCCTTTACCGTAGTAATAATCATCATATCCTTCTTCAGAATAGTACAGCGAACCAATCTTATCCAAGGCTTTTGCATGATAGGTTCCTATTTCTGCCGTAAGTTCTTGATTAATTTTAGGAGTCAGCGGATGTACTCGTGTAGGTTCCCCGGGTTGAAAAAAGAAGGTGGAATTAGTGCCCATTTCATGGTGATCTGTTAGGATATTCGGCAACCATTTATGAAAACTTTCTATTCTTGCCCTACTCTCCGGTAGTTGTACAGGAAGCCAATCCCTGTTCATGTCAAACCAATAGTGGTTTGTTCTTCCTCCTGGCCAAACTTCGTGATACTCACGTTCGTTATTATCTGGCACCAGATTAATACTTTTGTTGGTATTCGCCCAATAGGCGAATCGCTGTAGACCGTCTGGGTTGTAGGAAGGGTCCATTAAAATGACCATATCATTTAGCATGGCCTCTATTTGAGGCCCTTGTGCGGCTGCCAGGTAATAAGCATATGCCAGACCGGCATTGGCTCCACTTGGTTCATTACCGTGTATGGAGAAGCCTTGGTATACAATTATCGGCATATTGGTAGTGTCTACGTTCCCCCCATTCTCCGTAAGGGCAATGTGCTCTTTTCTTATCTCCTCAATATTTTGATGATTTTTGGGTGTTGTTATGGTTAGAAGTAGAATTGGTCTACCCTCAAAAGTCGTTCCCCTATTTTCAATGCTGATACGGTCGCTGGCGGCCGCCA
>JBARUM010000021.1:0-7951 GCA_049645725.1 Maribacter sp. | reverse complement strand
GTATAAGAGTTGGCGTTCTTCTTGATATTATCCGTAGCGACTGCAAAATAATTACCGTCGGGAGACATTGCAAAACTTGTTTGACGCTTATTACCACCAGAGAAAAGTTCTTCACTTTTTTCTACTGTGGTTTCAAAAAGCTTATGTTTAGTTGCTGTTCTACTTTTTAGATTAAAAGTGTGACAATACACAATGCGCTGCGTTTTTTCGGGTGCATAAACGGTAAAGAATTTAATTTCGTCCCCATAAAAAACTTCCCCTACGAATGTTTCGTTCTTATCACTATCTATCGTTTTTGAAGATACTTTATTGAGATTTTCATCAAAAATATCAAATAGAATATCCTTTTTACTATCTCTTATTACGCCCGTAAAGTCAGAATTTGTTGTGTGAATTGCTAATATCTCGTTGGCGGTAACCTGGTCACTATATTCGGCACTTTCAATAATTTTTAACGTTGTTTGATTTTGGGCCGAAACAAAGTTCATCAACAATCCTAATGACAATAAAGTCAATTTTTTCATAATTGGTTTAATTAATTTTTCAGTTAAAAAAAGAATATTTTGAAGTAATCAACACTTTTAATTTGTTCAGAAAATAGCTCCCTAAATAACGGTACTTCTTACATTTCGCTCCCTCCTTTAATATTCATGAATATTCTAATTGTTTTATTATCCTGTTATACATTATCAATATTCAATTATAGTTATCGTATATCATTTCCATAGTTTCATAGAATTGGATGCCAGTATCCCATTTGAATTAGAATTTGTTTACAATGAACTTTTCTGAATTCGAAATGTTCTCAATTTCGTACGCATAATTCTCAACTGTCCATCCTTGGTCGGTTGTATACATTACAAAAGTTCTGTCATCCTCAGTTTTGAAAACATTCCATGCTACTATTGACCCTTCATCAAAATCGCAGGGCCAACACAAGGAAGGAAAAAAATAAGGGTCCTCATTGTGCCAATACTTTAAATCAACATGTTTTATTTGTTCGAAAGCGGTATCATCATCTATTTTCCCGTCGTTGGATAGTCTGTTTATGGCTAGTTGTTCTGAATGAAACTTTTTAATCATAGTTATTAGGGTGTCGTTTTTTACCATTTTAATATGGTTTTTTGGCTCTAAATCGATTAACGTTTCACCATCTTTTAAAATCTTAATGTTCATGAGTGCATAGAAAATGATAATGTTTTCCTGGCGCTGGTAGGCGGAGCCATTGGCGTTCAAATAATGAGCGAGCAATGCCAATAGGTCTTCACTGAATTCTACTGAAGATTTGAATTTATCCTTTTGATACTTAATCGGTATTGTTTTTCTGAACGCATCTATATCACCGCTTATATTTTTATTAATAGATGAATTTTTATCCGCCCATAAGAATGTTTTATCCTTCAGGTTAAATGTTCCAAGTACTTTGGGTTTCACATACACTTCATATCCCTTTTCCTTAACCGTGTATCTAACTTCCCCTGTACCTTGGTCAAATGAGTATTGATTTGTAGGCTGCATTTGCCATAGTATCTTTTGATACATGTTTCTCAAATTCATTTCAGTAGTAGCCGCTGTAATTTTAAGGTCAAAGTCAGATTGTCCTTTTAGCATAAAACAGAATAACAGACAGAAACTGGTTAAAATCACGTTTAAGCTTGAATTAGAAAAGAGTGCCATTTTATTCATTGTTTAACTACCGTTTGATTTCTTCCCAAACAGTTTATTCATAATACCTTTAAGTTTACTTTCAGCACTATGTTCATTTTGTGGTTGATACCTACTAAATCTTTGGGTCCAACCTTCCTCACCAAAAATTTCCCCCTGAAGACCATCCGATAGTTCGGCCACGTTTTTATCGTGAATCATCACTTTCAGTCCGGTATCCAAATCATTGCTCTCTTGGATAGCGAAAAGTAAATCATGCATGGTACTGTTAAGAATATCCTCTACCAAATCTGAAATGACTTTTTTCTCATCCCCATTGAATTTTGATAGTTGTTTTTGAAGGTTCTCTACATCCTTTCCCTTCCATTTTCCTTCAAGCAATCCATTTATATTATCCATTTGCTTGTCCCTCATGTTTTGAATAATGAATTTTCCAAATTCATCTAAATTTTCATTCATTTCTAAGTGGTTTTAAATTTTAATTCAGGTTAATACAAATGTGGTCTAATGGGTTAAAAAAAGGATTCTGATATGGACTAATTATAGTATTATAAATAGCGATTAGCTCTCTATTTATAGTATGAACATTTAAATCTATATTTCAATTTTAGAATTTAAATGTTCAACGTCGGCCAACCGTTACTAAAAGGTCGAACCAAAAGAGCTAGTTTTACATAAGAACACCTATTACAGTATGTTATAATAAATTATTGAAGAGTGATATGCGTAATATCGGAGTTGGTAATACCCACTTTCGGGCAAATTACCGGAAGATTTTTATGCTGCTTGCATAGATTTAAAATTCACTGGATAAATGTACAAATTATCTCTATTCAAAATACAATCGACTGATTTTTTCTATCAATTTTGAATACCGGTTTTTGTTATAAAAACAGGCTTTTATTGGAACCCAACAAAACAAAAATGTACAAAATCCGAAAGTTACCGGTCATAGGGAGATTTCAAAAAAAATGGAGCTATTTAGTTATTGCAAATTTGTAAGGAAATAGAATTGAATTTTTCGTGTCATTGGTTTTTATCAGCTATAGCTTCTCCCCAAAGGCCAAGTCCCCTGCATCACCAATACCCGGAATAATATAGCCCTTACCGGTAAGTTCCGGGTCTATGGCTGCAATCCATAAATGGGTATTTGCAGGAAAAACCTTTTTAATATGCGCAATTCCTGCCTTTGATCCGATAACCGAAATAATGTGTATCTGTTTGGGCGTACCATGTTCTTTTAATGCGTTCAGTACATTTTCTAAAGTCTTCCCGGTAGCTAACATAGGATCCGTCAACACCAAAGTTTTGTTCTCTAAGGAGGGCGCGGCAAAGTACTTTACGATAACCTCGAACGCATCATCATCGCCCGGATGATGGCGGTAGGCCGATATAAAGGCATTTTCCGCTCTGTCAAAATAATTCAACATGCCTTGGTGTAGTGGTAGTCCGGCACGCAAGACGGAACACAGTACCAATTTATCGTTCGGCAATGCCATTACTTTATTGGCAAAGGAGGTTTGAACCACTTCATCTTGATAATTCAATGATTTACTCATTTCATAGCTCAGAATTTCTCCGATGCGTTCTATATTCCTACGGAAACGCATAGGGTCTTTTTGGATATTCGTATCCCTAATTTCAGCTATAAACCGATTCAAAAGCGAATTTCCTTCGCCAAAATGGTGGGTGGTCATAATTTTTTCTTTACGCTAAAATTAGAAATTAAATCTAATCCCTTACCCCGAACTTTGTCAAAATATCCTCCATCAAGCACCATTTGGTAAAGGCGGACTGCAAGAGATTAGCACCTACAAATGCCGTAAACCATAACCAATTTATATTAACATAAATGGCAAGTAACAAACTTATCAGTATAAATGAGCCGGCAACGGCCCGCACTATTCTATTTTTCATGATTTAAATATTTAGATAAATTTCTCAATAGGAACCACAATCGCCTTAACGGGATTATTTGTTTCCAGTTTTGCATTGAACTCCTTTAGTTACCCGAATATCCTATCAATGTTTTCTTCTTCGGTAAAAGAAAAAAACAAACTTGATTCTACACCGCCTTTTTCACTTGGAAACCAGCTTGAGGTGCGTACCATAGCAGCGGGATTCTTATAACCATCGATTTCAGAACCGCTGAAGCTCTCGATATTCGCTTTTTTGAATAGTAGCAAGATTTCTTTCTCGAATTGTTCTACGACCGTTACGATTAATAGTTTCATAATTTTCTTTTAATACTGTTTTAATTGTCATTCTGAGGTATGAGGAATCTCTTCTCCGCTTTCCCCAAATCTATCAATTCCCCCTTCAGGGGCTAGGGGGTTTTCCGGATACTTCTTTCGTTCGATCATAAAGTACACCAAAGGCACTACCAGCAACGTCAAAACGGTGGAGACAATAGTCCCACCCATCAATGAAATGGCCAAGCCCTGGAAAATAGGGTCAAATAGTATTACGAACGCTCCGATCACTACAGTACCTGCCGTCAAGAGTATTGGAGTGGTCCGCACAGCTCCAGCTTCTATTACTGCTTTTTTCAAAGGAATACCGTCTGCCAATCGCAGATTGATAAAATCGATAAGTAATACCGAATTCCGTACCATGATACCTGCCAAAGCAATCATACCGATAAAGGAAGTTGCCGTAAAAAAGGCACCTAGCAGCCAATGACCGAGAACAATACCGATCAAGGATAATGGAATAGCTACCATCATGACGATTGGTGCCTTAAAGTTCTGGAACCACCCTACTATCAGAATGTAGATAATGATAATGACCCCTAGGAACGCTAACCCCAAATCGCGAAACACTTCCAAGGTAATCTGCCATTCTCCATCCCATTTTACGGTATAGTCATCCTCAAAATCGGGTTGTTTAATATACAGCTCATCAATGAAATAGCCTTGGGGCAAGTTCAATTCCTTCAGCTTATCCGTCATGCCCAGAATCGCATATACAGGGCTTTCCAATTCTCCGGCCATATCGGCCAATACATAGACAACGCGTTTTTGGTTCTTTCTATAAATACTTTTCGCCTTGATGGTTTCTTGGATATCGACCAAATCTCCAATGGTCATCATCCCACCTTGGTTCGATTTCACTTTTAATTGCGAAATATCCAGTAGCGTCGACTTTTCCTTTTCTTCCAAGGTCAAAATCAGTCCGATTTGGTCGGAGGCATCCTCGTCATATAAATTGGTCACGGCCTTTTCAGAAAGTGCCATATTCATGGTATGTGAGATTTGCTGCGGTGCCACACCGTATAGCATTGCCTTTTCCTTATCGATGACAAATTCATATTCGGTCTGGTCGGCTTCCACCATCCAATCGACGTCCACTACATCTTGGGTATTTTTTAGGATATGCTGTACCTGATCGGCAATATCCATCTGTATTTCGTAATCGGGCCCGTATATTTCTCCAACTATTGTTGATAATACTGGAGGCCCTGGCGGAACTTCCACCAGTTTCACATTTGCGTTGTATTTTGCCCCGATCCGTTGAATCTCTTCGCGCATCGAACTGGCAATACCATGACTTTGTGTGCTACGTTCCTTTTTATCGATCAGGTTCACTTGAATATCGGCCATATTACTACCTCCACGGATATCATAATGACGTACCAATCCGTTAAAAGTTATAGGGGCGGAAGTGCCCACATAGCTCTGGTAATTCACTACTTCGGGTCGGGTGGACAAATATTGGGCGATTTCTTTGGCAACTACGCCGGTGCGTTCCAAAGTAGTACCTTCCGGCATATCAATGACCACCTGAAACTCGTTCTTATTATCAAAAGGCAGCATCTTTACCGCTACCGATTTTGTGAAGAACAACGCCACTGAACCTAATAACAATAGGAAGGTAATGCCCAAAACCAGCCAACGTTTCTTTTTATTTTCTAGGAGTGGACTTTCCAGCTTGTCGTACATTTTATAGATAAAAGTATCCTCTAATTGCTTTTCCTCTTTTTTCTTTCCTTGCTTATCTTTTTCTCGAAGAAAGATATACCCCAAGTAAGGAGTTATGGTCAGTGCCACAAAAAGCGACAGTATCATGGCGATGGAGGCCCCAATGGGCATGGGTGACATATAGGGCCCCATTAAACCGGAGACAAAGGCCATAGGCAATACCGATGCTATTACCGTAAAAGTTGCCAAAATAGTAGGGTTCCCCACTTCATTAATGGCATACAAAGCAGCCTGCTTGAACGGCAGGCGTTTCATCTTAAAATGCCGGTGCATGTTCTCGGCGATGATGATAGAATCATCCACTACGATACCCGTGACAAATACCAAAGCAAAAAGGGTAATTCGGTTCAAGGTATAATCGAGCATATAGTAGCTGAGCAAGGTCAACGCGAACGTAATCGGGACCGATAAGAATACTACCAGTCCACCGCGCCAGCCCATAGCAAGCATCACCACAAAGGTCACCGCAACGATGGCCCCAATAAGGTGCATTAATAGTTCAGATACTTTATGCGAAGCAGTTTCCCCGTAATTACGGGTTACTTCTACATGAACATCATCAGGAATCAAGTTCTTTTTCAGGTGTTCTACTTTTTCGAGAATTATGTCCGAAAGCTTCATCGCATCGGCACCCTTGCGTTTTGCCACAGAAATGGTAACCGCAGGATATTCCGATACGTAGTCCGATGCTTTTTCACTAGCCTGACCGAAACCTAACGATACATAATTTTTAGGCAATTCAGGCCCGTCTTTAATTTTGGCAATCTGCTTCAAATAAATGGGTCGGTTCTGTTGCAAACCGACGACCAAATTTTCCACATCACCTACCGTTTCTAAAAACTTTCCGGTGGTCACTACGAACTCGGTGTCGTTTTTATCAAAAGTGCCTCCGCTCAATTGCTGGTTGTTCGCCTTGATCATTTCTGCAATGGACAGCAAATCCAGTCCGCTCTCCGCCATTTTATCCTTGTCCAATACCACACGTAGCTGTCGGTTACGTCCCCCTATTTTTTGAGTGGCCGAAACATCGTTCACTTTCTCTATCTCGTCGGTCAGTTCCTGTGCAATTAGTTTTAATTGGTAATCATCATAATTCTCGCTCCACAGCGTAAGCCCCAAAACCGGTACATCATCAATGGCACGGGTCTTTACCAAAGGAAAAGTGACCCCCTGTGGCATAATGTCCATGTGTTTATTGATTTCGTTGTACAGTTTTACGAACGAGCGCTCAATGTCCTCGCCCACATAAAACTGCACGATGACCATGGCCTGTTCCTCCATGGAGGTAGAATACACGTACTCGACCCCTTTAATGTTGGAAATTAATTTCTCCAAAGGCTTTACCACACGGCTTTCCACTTCTGTGGGGCTTGCTCCGGGATAGCCTACAAAAATATCCGCCATCGGCACATCGATCTGTGGTTCTTCTTCTCGCGGAATCAAGAACGAACTGTACACGCCTATGACCATGAATACGACCATAAGGAGTACCGTTAACTTTGAACCTATAAACGCTTTGGCAATTTTGCCTGCTAAACCTTCTTTCATTTTTTGCTTTTTTGGCGTTCAGGCGGGCTTTTGTTTATTCAATTGATATTTTCGCCCCGTTGAACAATTTTCCTTCCGCAGCAACGATGTACCGTTCATCTGCTGAAAGCCCTGAAAGTACTTCCACAGAATCCCCATAAATTCGTCCTAAACGCAACCAGCGGAGCAACGCGGTATTACTTTGACTTACCGTATACACACCCTCTAACTGACCTTTTGTAATAATGGCATCCTTTAGAATTAAAACCACATCGGACACAGTTTTTTCTTCCAAGGGAAACTCTACCCTAGCGTACATTCCAGATAGTAAGTTAGTTTTGGTTTTGTTCAGGACTACTTTGACAAGGAACTGTCCACCAGTGTTTTTTGCCGATGTGCTTACTTCCGTCACTTTTCCCCTAACTTGTTCGTTCAAGGATTTTATCAGCACCTCCACTTCCGTATCTGTTTTAATGTGTTGGATTTCAGATTCGGGCACCATGGACCATACTTGGAAATTACCGGGTGCCTCTATCTCCAACAAGGGCATTCCCGGGTTTGCCATATCTCCTTCTTTAGTAAACTTGTTGGTTACGACCCCGTTGAAAGGAGCCCTGATATTCACGTAAGATAACTGTGCATTTACCTCGTTCTTCATTTGTTCAGCGGCTTCCAGACGGGCCTTTGCCATGTTATAGTTGGCAGTAATGTCATCCAGCTCTTTTTGCGACGCACTGTTTTCTTGAAATAGATTGGTGTACCGATTAAAATCCTTTTCG
>JBARUM010000020.1:0-3000 GCA_049645725.1 Maribacter sp. | reverse complement strand
AAACCTTTGTCTCTATATTTATAAAACATATTAGAGAATGCCAATTCTATTATTTCACTATGTGAACTATGACAAGGAATAGTACCTCTGCCATCAGCTCCTTTCATAGTAGTAACAGTATTATACTCCATAATATCAATTGTTGTAGCTGGATTCCATTTTGGATTGCTTATTAAGGGTTGGAAATTTACAGAAAACTTATCCTTCATGTTTCGGAGAACAGAGCTTGGCGTAACGATATAATCAGACAAACCCCAAAAGTCACATTTAATACTATTATCATAGCAATAATCGATAAGACCCTCAATAAATGATGCATAAGGTTCTCCCTTATAATTTAATACTGTACCGTCTTTGTACAAAAACCCAGGATTTCTGTTATGCACTCCTATTTTAGCATTGGGTAAAACAGATCTTACAGCCTGTTCTGTATTTGCAAAATGTTCTATAAAATCTTGTTTGGTACCAAACCAATGATCGGGGGTTTCTATTTCTGAACCAACCCTAAAACGCCACGACAATACTTTCTCTTCTCCGTAAGTATCAACTAACTTAGTTATCAATGCTTTTATAAAATCACTGTATGCTTGCTTATTAGCAGGAGGAAGTGAATTGCCATAGATGGATATCCGTTCATCTTCACGAAAGTGAACATTATCTCTTGTCCCCTCAGGAATAAAAGTATAACCGTGCTGAAACGCCCATGGCGGTTGATCTAACACAACTTGAAAAATATCAGTCTGTGAACGAAGAATTTTATCGAATCTATCAATTAGTGGTTCCCACCTGTACACATATGTATTATTGATGGAATCGTATAAAACGGGGTCATAATCCAAATTCATTTCTGGAATTGTAAGCCCGCCGATACCCGGTTTTAATATACCTCCAATCATTCTAATTGCATTCATTTCAAGACCAGGACGAACATTTGATCCATATATGGGACTAATCCTGTTAGAAACATTCCATACATCATGTATGGGAAGTTTCATTTTGCTTTCATTAGTAAAATCTGTTGATAGCTTTACTTGTGCATTAATATTCAGGCTATACAGAATAAAGGCTATTAGTATGCTTCGAATTTTCATTTTTTCTTTTTATTATTTAATTTCTTTCAATCTAATATTCTTGAACTCCACCTTCATAGGAGGACCAACATGAACCTGAACTCCAATATATCCTTTAATAGCTAGGTGCATGGTATCATTGTCTTCCACATCACTCATCAGTGTTCCATTGACATAATGCATTAAGCGATTACCTTTAATAATCAAATGCACTTGGTTCCAATCGTTGGCATTTACCTTAGCACCTAAAGCATCTTTGTCGCCCAGGGGCTCTAGGACATCTCTTGTTTGCCAACAATTCTTTTCCACATTGCTACGTATGTTTTCCATTACTGCAGAATCTGAAGGTGTAGATAAGATTACCTTTTCACCTCTATAGGCTAAAGTGGTACGCTTCTTCTCTTCATAATTCTGCCCGGTATACTTATTCTTACCATCGATATCGCATTGATAGCCGCGTAGAGCGTGAGGTCTATTTTCAAGATAAGTGCTTCGGTAATTGACGCCACTATTCCCCGATTCTGATATACGGTAATCTAGTTTCAGCTCAAAATCTTGAGGCTGTCCCCCTTGCCACACGATAAACGTGTTGTTTTTCAAAATAGTTTCAGGCTTCACTGTGCCTACAATACAACCATTTTTTACCTGCCAATAGATTGAATCGCCCGACCAACCTTCTAAGGTTTCACCATCAAATATTTCTACAAAACCATCGTTAGCTGGTGATTGACATCCAAAATAAAATAGACTGATGGATAACAGGATAAAAAGCTTGTGTCTTGATTTTTTCGTTTTCATATCTATAACTTCAATTGCGCATTAATTCAACTCCGTTTCAAACATAAATGTACCAGGTTGTACATCTAGGTAAATAGCACGTTCATCTTGCTTTACCATTTTTATTTGAGCACTTTCTTCAAACGATTTTCCATCCATCATCAAATGTTCGGCGGTGTTAGCCGGAATTGCAATTTTAGCACTCGTATTGGGCGGAACTGTTACTGAAAGTGTGAATTGCCTTCCTTCTAATTTCCAAGATGAACTGACCAAACCGTAAGGGCTATTATAGCTAGCTTCGGCAGAGGTGAGTGGTCCACCAGGAATGGGTTCGATACCTATTTCTTTATATCCGGCTTTTAGGGGTTTTAGCCCAGCAATACGTTCATACATCCATTGGCCAATAGCACCATAGGCATAATGATTAAGCGAGTTCATGGGTTCAATTTTAAAGCCCGTTTCTTTGGAATAACTGTCCCAACGTTCCCAGGTGGTGGTAGCACCCTGATTGATGGAGTGGAACCACGAAGGATAGGTTTCTTGAAAAAGAATGGTGTACATCAAATCCACCTCACCCATTTTATCCAGAGCGAAAGGCAAGATTGGCGTACCCAAAAATCCGGTACGCAAGTGGTTGTCGCATTCGCCAATAAATCGTTTTAGATGCACCTGTGCTTTTTGAGCTAACTCGTTGGATAACAAACCGTATTGCAAGGCCATTAGGTACTGTGTTTGCGTTTCAACATCTGCTTTCACGCTACCATCTTCGTTGAAAAATTTGTTTTCGAAGGCTGTTTTTAATACTGCATGTAAGTCCTTATATTTTCTTACATCTTCTGTTTTACCTAATGCTTCGGCACTTTTCATGGTTAGCTCAACGGTATAGGCATAGTATGCCGCTGTAATTAAGGCACCTGGGGTATCCCCCCCACGCATCTTTCTGAAATCCTCTTTTGGTATAGGGAAGGGCTGCAACCAATCGCCAATAGTAACAGCTTGAGGAAGGCCATTCTCAGTTCTGGATGCATAATAATCTAACCAAGCGGTCATCATATCATAATTGTCTTCTAACATACGAATATCGCCTGTTCTAAAATAGATTTCCCAAGGCACAACCACGGCTACATCGCCCCATCCTGCATAGCCCTTATTG
>JBARUM010000019.1:0-6316 GCA_049645725.1 Maribacter sp. | reverse complement strand
ACCACGGTACGACACATATCCAACGGACGGTCCACTGCAAAAATTAGGGCTAAACCAATGGCCAACTTATCGGCAGGGAAACCAATGGCTTCCAAGACGATTACCAACATGACCATACCAGCTCCCGGAACCGCGGCCGAACCTATAGAGGCCAATAAAGCGGTAAACACAATGGTTAACTGGTCAGGGAACGTTAAATTAAAGCCTAGTGCCTGTGAAATGAATACGGCGGCCACGCCCTGGTACAAGCTGGTACCATCCATATTTACGGTGGCTCCTACGGGTAATACAAAGCTAGAAACTTCAGCATCGACGCCTATGTGTTCTTCCACCCGTTCCATAGTTACGGGAAGGGTTGCCGCACTGGAACTTGTAGAAAACGCCAATAATTGGGCCGGACTTAATTTCCTTAGAAAGGTAAGGGGATTATATCCTGTAAATAGTGAAATAACAATACAGTAAAACGTAATCATTAAAGAAAGCCCTAAGAAAACGACACCTGCATATTTTAAAAGTGCCAATAACAAATCAGGATCACTGGAGGATACAACTACACTTGCCAATAAAGCAAAAACCGCTATGGGTGCCGTTAGCATAATTAAATCGACCATCTTCAGCACGGTATCGTTCAAGGAATTGAAGAACTTGTTTAAGGGCCCCGCTTTTTTCTTTCCAATAAGTAGCATGGAAATTCCTAAAAAAATAGTGAAGAAGATTACCTGTAGCATAAGACTGTTATCACTTAGTGCAAAAACAGCATTGTCCGGGACAATTTCTTCCAAGAAATGCAAAGGTCCCCGCTCTTTCTGAGCGGACGCTTCCAACAGTTTTGAAGTTACCTCGGCATTGGTTGAATAGGTGTCTATAAGTTTGGCAATGGTCTCCGAGGGGATACCCTTTCCCGGCTGTATTAAATTCACTAATAACAACCCAATAGTAATTGCCACTAATGTGGTTATCATATAGATTACGATGGTACGCAGCCCTATGCTCCTGAACTTGGAAATATCCTTTAAATCGGAAACACCCTTAACCAAAGAGGCTAGTATTAGAGGAATGGCAATCAGTTTTAAAAGTTTTACGAATATATTCCCGATAGGCTGTATCCAATCCGCCACAAATGCTGCTCCCCATGCTACTTGTGTCATCGCAAAACCGAATAGAATACCGGTAATCATTCCTATCAATATTTGCCAATGCAATTCTAGTTTTCTCATAAAGTGTTTTGGATTTTTCTTGTAATGGTAGGTAGCGAAGTATTAGAACAGGTCCTTATTCATAGGACTGCTAGGTTTTAAGGCTGCAAACAGCCTTCTGATTAGTTGCCGCCATTTTTAAATGTTATGGTATTATTGGTACCATCTACGTCGGGAAACATATCGGTCACAAGGGTAGCGAAAAGTAAATCGTTCGTATCCGAAATTTCTATGGTAGCCGTTTTGTCATCTGCTGACCATAGTTGAGCAGTTTTTTCCAGTATAACGACTTTATCGTTCGCATAGGTAAGTTTTAATTTTACCGGCACAGGAAAGCCTCCTGTATTTTCCAGCGTAAGTTTGTTGCCCTCGATCTTCTTTAGCGCCACATCTGTGTACCCATAGCCAAAAACCCATTGGTTCCAAAACCAGTTCAAGTTTTGTCCACTTTCGGTATTGAAGGTATACATAAAATCATAGGGAGTGGGGTGTTTTTCTTTCCAATTGCTTATATACGTCTGTAAACACTTTTTAAACATGTCCTTGCCCAAGAGATTTTCCAGAGCGAGATACATGAATGCAGGTTTTCGGTACGATTGCTGAAAATGCATATTACGGACCACCATGTAGTTAGAGGGACTGAACAATGGTGTCTCCCATTGTTGCCCCGCACTTCGTTCATAACTTCGTATTGTTCGTTCTAGTTCATAGTTTTCCCATTCGGTGCCTTCGTATAGGCTTTGGCAGAATTTGATGCTAAGAAATGTAGCCCAACCTTCTTCCATCCACGAGTATTTTACCTCGTTGACACCTACCCAATGTGGAAAGTAGGTATGCGCCAGCTCATGAAAGGTCATAAGATTATTACTAATTTCCTTTTGCGAGAAACCGTTATTTGCCATCATCGGGAATTCCATACCATCAAATTCGGGTACACCCATAAAAGTGGTAAAGCTGTCATAAGGATAGGCTATGCCCGGTAATTCGTTGGATAAGAATTGCAGGCATTTGTCCTGAACGTCCAAAAGTTTATGTAGGTACTTTTCGTTAGCTGTATCATAAACGATATTGGAGGCTATTTTTTTATCTTCGATGATAGCTGCTTTGGCGATCCACTGGAAGTTGTCCGTTACGCCAAAGGCGAAATCACGAACTACCGCTGCCTTATACTTCCAAGTTGTACCTTGATTTGGAGCCGTTATATCGGTAATACCATCCCATACCACTATTTTATCTTCAGATGATTTCGCCACCGAATACCTTGCCAATTCTGAGGCTGTTAATACCTGTTCTGGATTTTGTAAGGTACCGGTAGCAAAAACATAATTTCCCTTGGGTACTTTAATCGTCACGTTGAATTCGGCAAAATCGGTATAGCATTCTTGCGCTCCGGTATATTCGTTTTCGTCCCATCCGTCAATGTCATCGTAAACAGCGAGTTGCGGATACCAATAGCCAACAAAAGCGCTCTTTTCATCATAAGCCCCTATTTTGTTCACATATTCAGTTGGCATTTCCGTTTTCCATTCCATGGATATTATTGTAGTCTTGTTGGGTGGGATGGGTTCAACAAGTTCCAGCACAATATAGGTGGACTTACGGTTTACCGAAATTCTATCCTTTGTTCTTATTCCTTTGCTTGCGTGTGCTAGATCACTGATTGACGTCGCCTGGGATAGCTGAACTAGTTCGTGATCAACGCTAAGATTGGTAACTTCCATACCATCCGTTAGGTTGCCAAGAGGCATTTCATTAGCCCGTACCGCCCCTTTTTTATAATGGTTGGGATACATCCTAATGACGAGCTGATTTAGACTGTCCGGACTATTATTACGGTAAGTAATGGTTTGTTTCCCCAAAATTTCCCAAGTACCGGGAATAATTTCAACCTGAATGTCATAGATGCTGGAGTTCTGCCAGTAATTGATTCCTGGACTACCATCATATGAGCGAGTTTGATTTTTATATGCTTTTTGAAATTCCAAGGGCATGTAGCGTAATTCCTGCCCATATCCTAAAACATAAAAAAAGCCAAAAAACAAACTTACTACCGTTCGACAAACCATTTGACGTCTTCTAAGTCGTTGCTATTCAATTAAAAAAGCGCGTTCATTATTTAGTACGGAAACCATTTTGGCTGTCTGACCATCAGAAAAGCGTCTCCTGCATAAGTTACCATTAGTATCAGTGCCAGCCCACTGGGTCATAAAATTAAGCGTGTCCGGATTGTAGCGATCTCCATTGGCATCAGTTTCCGTTCCTACATAATCACAACTAGGTTCTGCAATGTTACTATCGTTTAGGTCAGGAGAAGCAGGTGTATCACAAATTTTATCACCTGCTGTCTCACAATTTGACCCGTTCACTAACTCAACATTGCCGTTTGCGTCCCTGAAATCATCGTCCGTATGGTAAAGTCCAAGGTAGTGCCCTAACTCATGAGTTGGTGTTGCCGTATTTTCAAAAGCAGTTGCCGAGGCACTTAACTTTAAATTATTACCCTCATCAGGAAATAGAGCCGTAGCACCTAAAGTTCCTGTAATTACTCCATTTCGTCTGTTTCCGATTTCAAAAAAGTAAAATATGTTCAAAGCTTGGTCATCCTCAAATTCCCTTAGCACCCTATTTTCTATAAAATCATCTTGTTTTACGAATTGCTGATTCCAATCGCTATTATCCAAAAATTTAATTTCCTTTGTAAAGAATTCAATTCCCGATGCTTCAAAATTTTGATTTATATCTCCCATAATCTTGGTTATTCTATCAGTATCTACCGCTGGGTTAGTACCATTATCGGTACGGGAAATATGGTGAGTCACGGCTATACGTAAGAACCCAGGTGTAGGTTCACTAGGGACCTCGGGATCGGAATCACTATTGGAATCAGGATTATCACCTGTGTCCGGCTCCCCTTCTTCCGTAGAATCGGTCTCTTCTTCCATTTCTTCGGCGAAATCGCGTATTACCGGATCACCGGAACTTGAGCAACCCACAAAATTTATTGCCAGCAAGAGAATGAACATATAGCTCATTAGTATTTGTATCCTTAACTTTTTTCTCATGATTGATTTTAGTTCAAAAGTTTCATTATTATTCATTTGTATTTTTTTTTAAAATAGATTCCAAAAGAGCAAAGCGATTTGGAATATGGGATTGAACCCAGTTTTCAATACTACTATTTAAACGCCCAGGATATATGGTCATTGTGTAAACAAATATTGCTGTTTCTGCAAAATCTTCCTTGTTAGGCCTACTTTCTGCGTACTCGGTTATGAAAATGCCGTCTTTACTTTGTGCGCTTTTCCAAATATTGCTATTGGCATACTGCAAGTCAAACGCGACATGAACGGTTTCATGAAATATGGTTTCCTCTAAATCATTATTGCTAATTCTAGTATCCATGTTATCGGAGTATAACACAAAAAAACCGCCGACATCTTCAGCGAACGCCGTTGAATCACCATTATGTATAATAACGTGAGATATTTTATTTCTCATGAAAACGGGTAATTTCCCTAGTCTTGTCGTAAGCTTATCCGCATATTCTTTTGCCGCACTTTTTGTACCAAATGAGCTGTGCCCCCAAATCTCAACGTCATTACCTTCTGTAAAACACGCCTTAAAAATATACGCGTTCTCATCTATCAATTCATCATTACCGCTACCGGGCATTTCCCGTTGACCCTGCCCTATATAAACCAATTTAGAAAATGTGTCGGGATCAGTATCCTTTATAAAATCAATTTCTGTTGAGACGATAGAGTTCTTAAACAACGGTTTATCAGCTACTTCATTGTTTATATTAGCGGGATGTTTCGTATTCTTGCAACTCCCCATTAAAACAAATGAAGCAAGGAAGAATAATATAGTTGGGTTCGTCATTAATCCGTTTTTGAAAAAATCCTATAATGCTTCAAAGAATATACTACCCATCGTCAGCGTTCCTGTTGAATCGGTCAACGTAAATTCTGAAAATTCTATAAACCCCTCCGTAGGAGAATAATTACCGAATGCGGTAAACTAATATTGTTCTTCACCGCTTTCTGAACCACAAACAAATATTACTTCTTCTATGATTACTTCTCCCCCGTCCTCCGGAGCTCCAAAGAATGCTTCAATTGTAAAATCATTGGTGCAACCTAAGTTTAAAAAGTCTCCAGAAAGCGTGAAATTCCCACATCCTTCAGTAGCGGTTAAAATGGCAATACCAAAAGATTCCGCTCCATTGTTATTAATAATAGTATTATACTCACGTGCAAAGGAATTCAACTCACAATCCCCTCCACTAGCCTGGTCTGATTTTTCAAAAAATATTTCTCCATTGGATGTATTACCATCTGGCCCAGTTAAAGAAAATTCGGTAAGCTGAAAAAAGCCTTCTGATAGTGAATAATTGCCAAAGCCGTTAAACGTATACGCTAACTGATCTCCATTTCCTGTTTCGCACATAAATACGGTCTCTTGAATAATAATCTCTGAACCCCCATCCTCTGCGCCAAAGAAAGCATCAATTTCAAAATTATTGCCACAGCCAAGGTTCAAAAAATCACCAGAAAGTGTAAAATCACTACATCCATCACCTTGCTTAGTCAAAATAGCTGTTCCAAAACTTTCATTACCATTAATATTGATAATGGTATTATACCCTCCTTCAAAACTAATTAAATCACAGTCGCCATCGTCTTCAACATTATTATCCTCTCCTGGGTCATTGAGACCTCTAATATTTAGAGTACCTGTTTCAGCGCCGTTTGGAGTAAGCATCGTATAGTTTAATTCTATCCTGGAAAGCTCACCCTGATAATTACCAGTACCTTCCACGGTAAATTCTATGATTTCATTACCATCCTCTGAAAGACATGAGTAGGTTGTGGAGGGAACAGAAATAATACCTTCTGACGAGTCTGGACCATTGGGTTCCAAAACAAAAAGGATTTCCACATCTTCGTTAAAACATCCTTGATTGAATATGCCGCCACCGGTAAAGAAAAATTCGCCGCAATTGGCTCCAATTTTACCAATGGTAATACCTTCACCGTTATTAGAATCTACAGTTCTGAGCTCCCTTTGAAAGTTACTTAAATCAAAGTTCAGATTACAGGCTAAATAAGGATCAGTAC
>JBARUM010000018.1:0-2148 GCA_049645725.1 Maribacter sp. | reverse complement strand
TTTTACGGGCATCAACCGGAAATGGCCGAAAAATATATTTCTACGGGTAGCTTATACTTATGTACCGAAGTCTTTTTAGTATTAGGGCTGCAACCGGAAGCACCTTTTTGGTCAGACCCGGCAACAGCATGGAGCCAAAAAAGAATATGGTCTTCAGCTAAAAATTAGTTTACAAAATATTCTTCAAGATGGTCTCAATTAAACAGGATAGTACAGGATAAAACTGGCTTAAGTAAATGGTAAACTTGTGATACGGTAACCTAACTAAACGAATTTATATAATGATTTTTAAGCAATCGGTAATTTTAGGCATAACATTGGTAGTATGCAACTTTTCAAATGGACAAGACGAAGCCAGTGCTGCTCTAGACGATGTTAATGTCCCTAATTACAGTACAAAATCAATTGATATTTCTAAAAAATGGACCAATTTACTTAATGAAGATCATGCAAATTACTGGGAGGTTTTTATTGGCGTACCCCATGGTACAGTTACAGATTTAGCTGGAATAGACCCTGAGAGTGATGGTAAAAAAGGCGTGCCTTTAGGCTTGAACAATGACCCTAAAAAAGTATTTAAAATTGAGCAAAAAGCAGGCGAAACTATTCTACACATTTCTGGGGAGATTTATGGTGCGTTAACCTCTAAGGAAACATACGAAAACTACCATTTAAAATTAGAGTTTAAATGGGGCGATAAGATATGGGAACCTCGATTAAATAGAGAACGGGACAACGGGCTGCTATACCATTGTATTGGCGAGCATGGGGCTTTTTGGAATGTTTGGATGCAATCCCAAGAGTTTCAAGTTCAACAAGGCTATATGGGCGATTATTATGCCATCGCAAAAACTTCTATTGATATTCCGTCCACAAAGAAAGAAGGCGACAAGGAATTTAATTATGTAGAAGGAGGCCCGCTGAATCATTTCTCAAGTGCTGAGCCAGGGGTTCCCGGTCATGCAAACAAAGGTTTCGATAATGAAAATCCTCATGGGGAGTGGAATACTTTAGAACTGATTACCCTAGGTGATACCAGTCTCCATATCGTGAACGGGAAAGTAGTTATGGCCCTTTACAACTCCAAATATCAAGATAGCCACAAAAAAATGTTGCCGCTAACAAAAGGTAAAATTCAAATACAATCCGAAGCTGCCGAAGCTTATTATAAGAATATTCAGGTGAAGCAAATCACTGAAATTCCAAATAAATTCAAGAGGCAACTGTAAACTTTTATGTTTACTTAAAGCACTAATAAGGTATGCAAAGGTTTTTGTTTAAATCTTTGCTAAATTCCTAAATCAATTCTTTTTGTACTGAAATTCTTTTTCAAATCCCGCTGTTTTGTACGCATCGGTTTTGGGAAGTACAAATTGATACTCGTTCATTTGGTCATAGGAAATTTTTAGATTTTTGGCTTCAAACTCCATAACATGGCCTGCGAATGATCTATCGTCCGATACAAAATGTAAGTGGTATCCGGCCACATTAATATTTCCAATAAATTCAGGGCAATAGAAGCCTACCATGGTACCAGAAAAGTTTTCTCTCTCAAATAGAGGCCTGTTCGGTATTAACACGTCCAATCCTTTTTCAAAAGGCTTATCCTGCTTATGGAGACCACCACATACCATTTTTTTAAAATCACCATGAATTTTAAAGGCGTAAAAATAATTTTTGGATGGTAACTGGTCGTTGATAAAACTGCGCAATTCACTATAATTTTCGACACTATTCGTTTTAAAATCTTGCTCACTATTAAAAAATGTGGCGTTTGCATAGGCGATTTTTACGTCGTCTTCCGGTATAATTACTGTTCCGTCTTCTTTGGCTTGATATAAAACCCCATCTAACATAATCAGTTCCCCATCTAGAAAATTATAAGATCCAAGCGCAAGGTCTCCTTTAGTTTTAAGTTCTGTGGCATCAATATCTCCCTCGAATATTTTATTCACGAATGCCCACCAGATAGAGTAGTGATAAAACACATCTGAGGATTCCTCCATTCCGGGAGTCATCGATAGCAAGCCCAATGAATTAATAAGTTCAGATTTCTCTTTTGTATCATTACAGCCTGCAGCCGTTAGCAAAAGGATACTTATTGTAATCAGTTGCTTCTTCATGTCTATTTCTAATTATGTATCATGC
>JBARUM010000017.1:0-2105 GCA_049645725.1 Maribacter sp. | reverse complement strand
TTGGGGTTATATCCCTAAAATTATGCCTTCCTCTTGTTCCCCACCATAGAAAAAAAAGGGTAATCTCATATTTCAACTCACTACCTCACCCTTAACTTTCTCTGTCTTTCCCTTTTTAACTTCTTTTCCACCATAACCCAAAATCTTAAGCAAGTCCTCTGCTTTCTGCTGAGGACTAAAAAGTTTGGTCGTTATTCTTCCGTCTGCATCTTTATTAATCAGAATATGTTTAGGCTGCGGAATTAAGCAATGTTGTAATCCGCCGTAACCCCCAATTGTTTCTTGATACGCACCTGTATTGAAAAAACCTATATACAAAGGTTTGTCTTTTTTATACTTTGGTAAATAGATAGCGTTCATGTTTTGCTCGCTATTATAGTAGTCATCACTATCGCAAGTAAGACCTCCTAACAGCACTCGCTCATACTCATCATGCCATCTATTTATAGGTAGCATTATAAAACGTTTATTAATGGCCCAAGTATCCGGTAAGGTAGTGATGAAAGAAGAATCTATCATGTTCCATTTTTCCCTATCGTTCTGTTGTTTTTGATATAATATTTCATAAATGGCACCCCCGCTTTCCCCTACGGTAAAACTACCGAATTCTGTAAAAATATGGGGCACTGGCACATCGGCCTCGGAACAGGTAATATTAATCTGGTTCAGTATTTCATCAATCATATATTGGTAATCGTACTCAAAGGCAAGTGAATTTTTTATGGGGAATCCACCGCCAATATTTAAACTGTCCAATGAAGGACAAATTTTCTTCAATCTAACGTACACCTTTAAACACTTCACTAGTTCATTCCAATAATAGGCATTATCCCTAATACCGGTATTAATAAAAAAGTGAAGCATTTTTAGTTCTACTTTATCATTATCCTTAATCTGGTTTTCATAGAAAGGGACAATATTTTTATATCCAATACCCAATCTTGAGGTATAAAATTCAAACGTAGGCTCTTCTTCCGATGCTATCCGTATGCCTATTTTAAAGGTGTCCTCTATACTTTCTGACAGAAGGTCTATCTCCTCATAGTTATCAATAATCGGAATACAGTTTCTATGTCCGTTATTAATCAGCCTAGCAATGTTCTCTATATACTCGGCGCGCTTAAAACCATTACAGATCACATAGGCATCATCTTTTAGTTTACCGTCCACTTTAAGATTTTCAATGATATTAATGTCAAAGGCCGATGATGTCTCCATATGGATATTATTCTTAAGGGCCTCATGCATTACATGTTGAAAATGCGAACTTTTGGTGCAATAACAATAATGATACTTGCCTTTGTAATTATTCTTTTCAATGGCATTCGCAAACCAATTTTTGGCTCTCTTAATGTTTTCAGAGATTTTAGGTAAATACGTAAACTTCAAAGGGCTGCCGTATTCGGCAACCAACTCCTTCAGTGGAATACCGTGAAATTGAAGATTATCTTCTTCCAGACTAAATTCTTCCTGGGGGAAAAAATAGGTTTGATCTATTAGGTCTAAATATTTTGTATTCATTAAAAAGGACTATTGTAAAATTTCAATTTGGTTTAAAATTAAGGTATTCAAAAGATTTTTTACGTTAAGAAAACGTAACGCTCTATAAATCAAATTAAAAATTCTCGCTCTGTGGTGGGAATAAAAAAGTAATCATGTTGACTTTCTATAATTGAAGTAGTAAAAGTAGAAGTTATCCTTAAAATTCGGTGACCTAAATGACAGATGAATAAAGGTGTTGACCTCCTAATTATCAATAGCCTATAAATAAAAATTTTTTGCATGATACTTTTGTAAGAAGCTATATCTAAAAGTAAAATAAAATTCTAAAATTTTGAGCGCAAAAGAAAACAAAAAAAATGAAAAAACAAGGTTTCAGAAATCAAATTACGACAAAGCGCAAAAAATAATTTCTAAAGATTTTTGTTCCTATGAAAGAACGCATAACATATTCAATATTAAGCTTTTAATTTTTATATTTGAATTTAACTCTGTTCATAATGGATTTCAAAAAATCATTTATTTGTACTTTTATTTGGCTTTTAGCTTTTGGTTTAGGTAAAATCACTGCTCAAATACCATCTGGATTATATATTTCTAAGGAT
>JBARUM010000016.1:0-2104 GCA_049645725.1 Maribacter sp. | reverse complement strand
GAGGAATATTTACAGCTGGTAATCATCTTTTTGTATCCGATACAGGGCGAAATCGTGTTTTTATATGGAATAGTTTTCCTACTTCAGAGTATCAAGAACCAGATGTAGTTCTTGGGCAACTAGAAGTAGAAGACACGGGAAGAAATTCCGGTGGAGAAGTAACCGCAAGTACCCTTCAATACCCTTCAGGAATATGGAGTGACGGTAAAATTCTAATTGTTGCAGACGCTTGGAATCATCGTGTACTCATTTGGCATTCCATACCAACAGAAAACGGACAGCCAGCAGATGTAGTCCTTGGTCAGCCTGATTTTGAATCAAACCAACCTAATGTTGTTGGTATAAGTAATGACCCTTCCGAGCAAACATTAAACTGGCCCTACGGCGTTTTCTCTGACGGACAATGTCTTTGGATAGCCGATACCGGAAACCGCAGGATATTGTTTTACGATGCCATTCCGAAATCAAATTATGCCAAAGCAGATAAGGTTATTGGTAAAGCAGACTTTAATACCCGCGATTATGAGAATAATGAACCGATTTGGCCATACTCGGTAAAAGTGAATTCCAAAAATCAAATGGTAGTTGCCGACACTCAGTTTTACAGAAATCTACTATGGAATAATGCAGACGAAGCATTTTCAAAACCTGCTGACATTCTTATAGGTCAAACTGATTTTGACGCCTGTGGACAAAACCAATTCGGATTGTTCCCATCTCCAAAGTCCATAAACTGGACGTATGACGCTTGTTTATATAAAGATGGATTACTTGTAAACGATACGGGAAATAGTAGAATCCTTTGGTTCGATGAAATTCCTGCAGCGCAAAATTCAGAAGCAACTGCAGTTATAGGAAAGCGAGATCTCATAACAGGAAGTGAAAATAAGGAAACTATGCATGGTACTTCAAGCTCCTTATACTGGCCATTTTCAATAACTACAGATGAAAACAAACTCATTATTGCTGATACAGGAAATCATCGTGTGGTTATTACAGAGTTGAAATTTTAAAAACCTAAATACAGCCAATATATGCCGATTAGAAGAGCAAATAATCCACCTGCTAATCGAATGGTACGAAAGAGCGATTGGCTATTTTGATTCTTAGAATAGTTAGCAATTATCCCTAGCATATAAGTATATACCGTCATTGCCAAAACTGTTCCTATTCCAAAACCAACTATATATAGAATACTATCCATTTGGTTGTCAAAACCTAAAACGGGTAATAATAAAATGAAATGTGCAATTCCTGCTAGTCCGTGAAGTACTCCAATTCCGAAAGAAGACCAAAGATTTTGTTTTAGCTTTTTTTCATGTTCATGAGAATGCTCTAGTTTATTCGAGTCATGATTGTGCTCGCGCTCATGAATATAAGTTTCGTCCGCACCATGAATATGAGGATGCCTGTGGATTTTGTTTTTATAAAAAAGACTAAATATGGCCCATAGACCTATAGCTATCAATACCACTCCAACCAATAGCTCGCTATGTTCAGATATTTGCTCTAAAGGAACAAACTCCTTAAACATCAGGAAAAGCAAGCCAATTAATAACATTCCTGTTAAATGCCCGAATCCCCAGAACAAGCCAATCTTCCAAACTTTACGTCTAGCCTCAATAGCCAAAGGAGTAACTGCAGCTAAATGGTCTGGACCAGAAACTACATGTAAAACAGAAGCTGCTATACCTGCAAAAAATGGAAAATTTAGCATTGGTTTTGTTATGAGTACAATGTAATAAAATTTCACATTATTATGAGTTCCATAATTGGGCGGTTTTAGGAGATGGCTATGTGCAAACCGCTTTTCTTTTACCACGGTGTCCCATTCCCGGTCTCATTTAGTAGTTTCGTTAATTCACTTTTTATGGGACTAAAATTCTCCAAAAAATCAACGTGAACTTTGCTTTATAATCTAGCGCCCTGAAGGGCGCTTTTGTGGATAGGGAGAAAAGAAGGATGGTGCGTCTAGCCATGCTAAGGCTGCGCCCTACGAAGTTTCTTCTTCACGCTTATCTGCCCGCTAAATAGACTCCCCAGGATTCACGCGCAAAGTTTTGGGGTAAGGATTTGGGGTAAGACGTGAAATTGTTCTAAGGGA
>JBARUM010000015.1:0-1851 GCA_049645725.1 Maribacter sp. | reverse complement strand
GTAGCAGTCCATAAAGATCCAGCTTGTGAACCACCGGAAGTATCTAAATCTCTTGCTCTAGATGCTGTGTAAGCGATCATAGCATAGAAACCGTTGTCAAATTGCTTGGACAATTGCGCGCTCAAAGAATAATAATCCGCCTTTTTATCAGCGTTTGTCAACAAAAACACATTCTGGAAATCTTCGTCGTTAGAATAAATAGCGTTATCATTAACTTGGTTTGGATTGGGGTTTGCATCTGTTCCCTCTCTCCAAAAAGGTCTCTGGTCAGGACCGCTAAAAGTGCCATCTGCTTCTCTTAAGACAGGATTATATACTATTGGAGTAGAAACATCTCGTGAATAAATGAAATCCAATGTTCCTGTAATTCCCCAAGGCAATTGATGATCAACACCTATATTGGTACGCCAAACTTGGGGTAATTTAAATTCTCTGTCCGTAAGGTTCAATTCTTGACTTAGTGTTTGATCCGGATTAGCAGGATTGCCAAAAGTCACATCAGGATTGAAAACGTAACCAGCTCCAAATTCTGCTTCCAAATCAGCACCTTGAACACCTCTTAACCCCCTTACAACACCAGACCCGTTAACCTGGTTACTCAACCAAACAAAAGGTATACGGCCTGAAAAGATTCCGGTACCACCTCTAACTTGAGTCTTGCCTTCACCGTTTACGTCCCAATTGACTCCAACTCTTGGCGACCATAATGGTCTAACTTTTGGGAATTGACTTACATCTGGTGTAAAATCGTTGCCATCAGCATCAGTGAAAGTTTTATTCAAATCATCCAAAAGTGCATTTCTTGGAATATCGGTAGAATAGAAAGGGAAATCAATTCGAAGACCACCAGTTATTTTTAAATTGTCATTAACTTGAAATTCATCTTGAAAATAAATTCCAAACTGTCCAAAGTTAGTTTCATCAAGAGGTGGTGTGGTAGAACCATCTAAAGCAAAACTTTTAGCAAATGCCGAAGGAAAAGCTCCCGGAGTTTGATTGATGACCGTTTCTACAAAACTATCATAAGTATCAAATCTATAGAAACCATTAAACACAGGATTAAATGCATTTCTAAAGGACATTAATTCAAGATTAGCTCCTATGGTATAGGTATGATTTCCTGAATAAATTGAAAAGTTGTTAGTAACGTTAAAAACATTGTTTTCCAGTAAGTTACCTACTGTAAACAACTCATTACCTACCGCTGTATAGTACAAGGGTGTTCCCGAATCGTCCGGCTCAAGAACCTCAATAAAAGGGAAATCCTGTCCGCCAGGAATACCTCTTTTAGGGTCGGTTATTGAAGTATACCCAATATTTAATTGGTTGGACATGTTATCGGCAACTTTAGCGTTCCATTCGGCCACGAAAGATTCTACAATTCTATCATTGGTATAATTGGAATTGGCAAATGTAATTGCTTCAATACCTTGTCTGCTCGTATTTCTAAATCTGGGTGAAATATTACGAACAGAGTTTCCATTAATTCGAACATCCGCAGATGATTCATATCTATTATAACGTAAACTAAATTTGTTATTTTGGTTTAAGTTGAAATCTAATCTAGCATTAAACCTTGTTTGCTCGGAGGCAAATGGATAATTCTCGTAAGGACCGGTTTCATAACCGTATAGAGAAGCTAAACTTTCGCTAACGAAATCTAAATCAGAGGCAGGAACCCTTGAAATCAACAATCCGTCAGGAGTTAAACCAGGTCTTGAAGCTTGGCGCTGAAAACCTGGGACTGACTCTTCTTCTTCTTCGTAACTTACAAAGAAAAATAGTTTATCCTTAATTCCTGGACCTCCAAGGCTAATACCTTTGATATCATTTTGAGCGTCTCCCCTATTC
>JBARUM010000014.1:0-2475 GCA_049645725.1 Maribacter sp. | reverse complement strand
GATATAACCTGTAAATTTTATTTGTTACATGCGTACACCCCCAAAACCTTAAACATGTTGGGTAGTAAAAGTCAGCAACGGTTAGGTATAGTTTATGATTCCTTATCCGAGCATTCCAGTCAAGAACTGGAAAAGGTAATGGTTTATCTAAAGAAGAACCACAACAATCCAAAACACAGTTTTGAGACCGTATCAAAATCGGACATCGTGCAAGAAGCAGTCGCACAACTGATTTCGGAAAAAGATATTCACCTGGTCTGTATGGGTACCCAAGGGGCTACGGGATCTAAACAAGTTTTTATGGGAAGTACTACCGTAAAGGTGTTGAAAAAAATCAACAGCTGTCCTATTTTGGCCATACCGGACGACTATAATTTCCAAACACTAAAATCGTTGGCTTTCCCAACCGATTTTTCAAAAAAATATGAAAAACATCAATTGCTGCCTATGATAGAATTGGCAACACTCTGGAAAACCAATATTCAAATCGTACATGTAGCGGTAGAGTTTGCCCTGAACGACCAACAACTCATTCATCAAAAACTCTTAAAAGAACGCTTAGGCAATTTGGATGTTATGTTCTATAATATAGAATTCCAGGCCAATATTGCGCACACCCTTGAAAAATTCATGGATCGAACAGGAGTACAAATGATGGCCTTAATACGTTATCACCACACGTTTTGGGAAAAATTCATAGGCGAGCCTGTGGTCAAAAAAATGACATTTCACACCAAAATACCCTTATTGGTGTTACCAGAATAATTAAGGCTTATTTAATTGTAACGATCATGATATCAAAACATATTCTCTTACCCACGGATTTTTCATCAAATGCAAGGAACGCCATAGAGTATGCCATTTATCTTTTTAAAAAAGAAGAATGTATTTTTTACATTTTAAATGCTTTTGAAGTGGGAGCGTCCGGCTTAAGCAGCACTATGGGCAAGGTAAAGAATACACGTTTGTACCGTGCAATAAAAGAGGAGTCCGAACGCAACACAAAAGCACTTTTAAAGAAACTACAGGAAAAAAATGAAAATTCATTACACACCTATAAAAGTTTGAGTGTTTCGGATTCCTTGTTAAATGCAATAGGAAAAACCGTTATCGATTACAACATTAACTATGTTTTTATGGGTACTAAAGGCTCTTCAGCTGTAAAGGAGGTTTTTATGGGGAGCAATACCGTTAGCGTTTTAAAGCATTTAGATTTCTGTAATTTAGTAGCCGTACCTGAAAATTACAACTTTGCTATTCCCGATCAGATTGCATTCGCTACAAATTTTGAGCATGTGTATTCACAGGCAGAATTAAATCCTTTAATAGCGTTAGCTAAATTATGGGATTCTGAAATTATTGTCCTTCATGTGGAAACCAATGAAAAACTGACTTCACAACAAGAAACAAGTAGAAATATCTTGACAGAACGTTTTGATGGTGTATCACATCTATTTGTGGAAGTTACCGGGGAGTCAAAAATTTCAAATGTAATTACATCCTTCACTTCAGAAAATAGGACTGTAGGTATGGTCGCCATGGTGAATTACTGGCACAGTTTTTTTGAAAAATTAACAAAGGAAAATGTCATCAATCGGGTAGCATTTCATACCGAAGTGCCATTTTTGGTACTACCGCTTATCGAACACTGAAAAGATAAGGTTTTCTAGCCCTGTTGATTGTTCGGATCGGTCGTTCATTTGAATTGGTGTTTATCGTGTCTTGAATACCTTCATTAATGCACTCCAGTATGGGATAGCCAATTCTGCCTAGTTCATTTTTCACCTTTTCAAACGCCTTATTTCCGTTATAAAGAAAGTGAAGAATACTATGCTCCACATCAATATCAATGATCCGAATGTCCAAGATACGGTTCAGGTTCCTCGAGATAATGGGTTTGCAGGATTCTGAATCCATATTTTTAAGGGTGGCATGTGCTTTCATAGTCTTTGTTTTTATATGATGCCTTAAAATACACCCGCCCTTCAAATTCTAAAATGACATATATCAGTTAAAACCAACTTTATGTTTTTTTTATTTGTAGAACAACACAAAATCAGGAATGGCACAAGAAGTAGTACTGGGTATAGATATTGGTGGTAGCCTTACAAAAGCGGGATTAGTTACAAAAGATGGGACAATCTTGGCAAAAACTGTTTTTAAGACCGAGGCAAAAAGACCATTTCCAAACTTTATAGAAAAGTTAAAATTAGAAGTAGAATCCCTTATCTTAGAATCTGGATCGGCAAAAAAAATACTGTCTGTTGGGGTCGGGGCGCCTAATGCCAATCCTCATACGGGACAGATTGAAAATCCTCCAAACCTTAAGTGGGGTCCGGCAACTCCCATTTCAAAGGTCATCAACCAAACCTTTAAGCTTCCCGTTTCACTGGCGAACGATGCTAACGCAGCTGCTTTGGGTGAAATGTGTTATGGTGCCGCTAAAGGAATGAAAAATTTTGTCACCCTTACCTT
>JBARUM010000013.1:0-2311 GCA_049645725.1 Maribacter sp. | reverse complement strand
GAATAAGTATGATTAGGAACTTTATTTTTTTTATATGTACTACTTAGGAATAGATTTAGGAAGTTCTTCGATCAAGGTTGCCTTGGTTGCCATTGATACCGGTAAAAGCATTGGTGTTGTTCAAGAGCCTGAACAGGAAATGTCCATGTTCGCAGTCCAGAATGGTTGGGCTGAACAAGAAGCACAAGATTGGTGGTTATATGTTTGTAATGGAATTAAAAGATTAAAACAAAATCATAGTATAGAAGCTAAGGATATCCACGGAATTGGAATTGCTTATCAGATGCATGGTCTTGTAGTCGTAAACAAAGCGGGCATTCCTTTAAGAAAGTCAATTATCTGGTGTGATAGCCGTGCAGTGCAAATCGGCAATACGGCTTACAATGAAATAGGGGCAACATATTGTGATGAGAATCTTTTAAATTCGCCTGCAAATTTTACAGCATCAAAATTAAAGTGGGTCAAAGATAATGAGCCTGAAATCTATAGTCAGATTCACAAGATTATGCTTCCTGGCGATTTTATAGCCTATAAGTTTTCAAATACTGTAAATACAACCATATCAGGTTTGTCCGAAGGAATATTCTGGAATTTCAAGAACGATACCATTGCTACAGAAGTTTTGGATTATTACGGTTTTGACCACTCCTTAATACCGGATATAGTGGATACTTTTAGTTTACAATCAACTGTCTCAGAATTGGGTGCGGAAGAAAGTGGGCTTTTGGAAGGCACACCAATTTTATATAGAGCTGGAGATCAACCAAATAATGCACTCGCCTTAAATGTGTTTCACCCTGGGGAAGTTGCGGCTACGGGAGGAACTTCTGGTGTAGTATATGCCGTTACAGATAATCTTTCAGTTAAGGAAAGTGCGCGTGTCAATAATTTTGCACATGTAAATTACAACTCTGATTCCTGTAAGAACATAGGTAAATTATTATGTATAAACGGTGCTGGCATACAATACCGCTGGTTATTGAATAATTTGGCTGTGACGTCTTATGAAGAAATGAATCAACTAGCATCAGAAGTTCCTATTGGTTCAGTAGGGGTCTGTGTTATCCCTTTTGGAAACGGGGCAGAACGTATGTTGGAGAATCGGGAAATAGGAACTCGCATTCTTAATCTGAACTTGAATGTGCATTCAAAGGCAAATATCTGCAGGGCGGCCTTGGAAGGAATAGCCTTTTCATTCGTTTATGGTATAGAAATTATGAAATCTGACGGTATCAAGGCTACCGTAATAAAGGCTGGAAATGATAATCTTTTCCGGTCAGAAATTTTCTCGAACACCATTGCCACGCTAATAGGTCAAGAAATAGAGATTTACAATACGACTGGTGCCATAGGTGCAGCGCGTGCTGCATCTCTTGTAGATGGGGATTATGAGAAATTTTCAACGTATATGGCAAATGACCATGTAATGACGTATAGCCCTTCAGAAGATAAATCATTTTATCAAAAAGCATATAATAACTGGAAAAAAGAACTAGAACTACTAATTAATAAATCATAATAGAAAATGGCACTTTTAGGAGATAAGGAATATTTTAAAGGAATAGGAGATATTAAATTCGAAGGAAAGGAATCTGACAATCCCTTGGCTTTCAAATACTATAATCCAGAAAAAGTTGTCGCTGGGAAGACCATGCGCGACCATTTTAAGTTTGCTGTTGCTTATTGGCATACACTCTGTGGAACAGGTGGAGATCCTTTTGGTCCCGGTACAAAAATCTTCCCATGGTCAACTTCTTCAGATGTGGTCCAAGCTGCCCGAGATAAAGCGGACGCCGCCTTTGAATTTACCACCAAAATGGGTTTTGATTACTATTGTTTTCATGACCATGATTTGGTGGATGAAGGCAGTAGTCTAGTAGAATCTGAAAAAAGAATTCACCAGACCGTCGATTATTTGAAGGAAAAACAAAAAGCATCTGGAGTAAAATTACTTTGGGGAACGGCCAATTGTTTTTCAAACCCTAGATATATGAACGGGGCTGCGTCCAATCCAAATTTTGATGTTGTTGCTAGGGCAGGAGCACAAGTAAAAATAGCCTTGGACGCCACTATTGAACTAGGTGGAGAGAATTATGTTTTCTGGGGCGGTAGAGAAGGCTACATGTCGTTACTGAACACCGATATGAAATTAGAGCAGGACAATATTGGAAGATTTCTTAATATGGCCAAAGACTATGCGCGTGGTGAAGGTTTTAAGGGTACTTTCTTTATTGAACCTAAACCCATGGAACCTACAAAACATCAATATGACTTTGATGCGGCAACCTCAATAAATTCTATCCGGGAATAC
>JBARUM010000012.1:0-4192 GCA_049645725.1 Maribacter sp. | reverse complement strand
GAATAATGTTTTAAGCAACTCATCTATTTGGAAAGAAGATTTGACACGAATTGACCAGTTAGTGGAGAGCGTGAGCCAAAATATAATACAAATAGAGCAGAAAGGTGTCATAGAAGCATTGAAAAATCTAAGTGTAGTAAACTCTTAAAAATACTATTAAAGATTTTGCTCATTTCCTATTTGAGTCATTTTAAGGCTTCTGACTTTTCTTTTTTCATTGGTAGTTTTAAAACATTTAATAATAGAAGGCCTGGTTTATGTGGTTGGTTTTGACTCTCGTATCAAGAATTGTTTATTGGATTTGAAAAAAGAAATAGCAATATGTTCATAAAATTTTTATTATTATCAAAATCATGGTGTTGTATATTTTAAGTTTCTTACTAAATTTATGACTTACCATACCACCAAAAATGACCGAGAATATAAAAGGAATGTTCAAAAAAATGAACGACTTCACTAGGGAAGACGCATTGACCTGCCTTATGCTGGAATTTAATCTGAATAGCGTTAAGGGAATTAAAAATAACTGGATTATAGGGGGTAGGATACCAGAGGAAAAGCAAGCTAGAACAGTAGAAATTTTTCAGAATCTTTTAAGACAACAGGAGGAAAAAATAAGAAATATCAAAGTTTTTACTTCTTAACACTTATCATTACCGCTTCGCAGCTTTCCAAATCAGAATTCAGAATAATATTTTCAGATTTGGAGCCATCGGTTATTTCTACAGAGACAGTATTTGGGGGGGAATCACCAAGGTTATGGGCGTATAGGAACAAATCATTAGATTTATTGGAGTTTAACTTTATTTGAAACTCTTTTTTCCAATACGTGAGATAATATTTAGAAACTACAGGATTACCATTTAAATAAATAGATACGATATCCCCATCCTGTCTCCCATGATCCCATATTTTAACAGTAATATCTTCACTGTCGAACTCTAATTCTTTAGTATAGGATATTTTCCTGCCCTCAAATTCATTTATCCCTGTGTTTTTTGAATCCGTGTTTTGTGGAACACTGGTAACCTTAACTCCATTACTTTCTTTTTTCTTCTTATTCCTACTTTTTTTGGTAGGCTCTTGAACCGTAGTCAATGCTCGTTTCTTTTTTCGTTCGTCCGATGCCTTGTTTACGATGGAGAAAAAGGGAGTAATATATTTTGCAACGTTATATTTATCATCCGGGAACAATTCTATACCAACCACCTGATAAGAGTTTCCAGAACCTATATTTTTTGCTAGTGTAATATTTTTTGCATCTCCTTTGTTTTTAAAAGATCCTAGTTCTTGGACCACCATCTCGTTGCGTACTAAAAAGAAGCGTATAGATTTTTCAGGACCAATGTTATCTGTGTCCCATTCTAAACTTACTAACTCGGGGATGGTCCATATAGTAGCCTGATTTGGATAACTAATGGTTATGGCAGATTTTTCTGTTTGGGAAAAAATGGCCAGCGTTCCTTTAAAAAGCAGTAAGATGAATGTAGTATAAGAGAATCTCATGATTATCAATAGATAATTAGAAAATATTACTTTTCAATTGTTTTCTAATTACCCAATAAATATTTAGTTAATGGTAACTATTTAACGTCATTTTAGCTTAAATGTTGGCAGAGCCACTAAATATTTATAGATTTTGTAGCTATACTTTATTTTCTAATATACGAGCTAATGGTCTCAAATTGTATATTTTATCTATTTTTTATACTGTTTCATCCATTTTTTTGATCAGAACTTGTATGTAGCATAGCATTTGTAGTCTAAGGAGTATGTTCAACGATTAAATGATGAGATTATGAAAACAGCAGTACTTATTAAGGAGATTTACTTGGAAGGTTTTAAGAACCTTGGGAACTATATTTTAAAGAACTATTTAAAAGTTTTTGCATGGTTCAGTTTTGCATTGATTGCTATAGGACTCTATGCGTTGATTTTTAGAATGTATACAGGTTTTGCTTTTGATTAATAGGCAAAATTGATTAAAAATATAACGGTACCACCCTGCAACTATGTAGGGTGTTTTTTGTAGAAATAATCCATAAATTAACTATCCCAAATTTCAGGATAGCAATGCAAAAAACGATAATGTACCAGTCTACGCAAACGGTACGTTCTATTTTCACGGCCACGATATCAATCCCTTCCCAAATACGAAGAATAACCTTGGTCTCATTGCCATGGATGCGAATACCGGAAAAGTCGTTTGGTTAAATAATATTTTTGGATATGATTATGCCAATACACCGATTGTAATCGCTCAGAACGGCGTGTTTGGTCCTGGATACTATAGATGATTTTGAGTTGAGTTAGTTGGTTTTTTAATTCCGGTTAAAAATAATAGGCAAGACCAAAGAAGAGGTTGCTTGGACTTAGTTCCAAGCTAAAGTTGTTACCTTTTGAATAGCTTTGAACAGATTTTCCTTCGCCGTATCTATAGCCCAATGATCCAAAAGTTGATTCTATGGCCAAGTTTTTGTGTAAGAAATAGGTAATGCCGGGGCGTATTCCAATAAACAGATTATTTCCGTTCCGGTCATTGGTTTCAGTCCCACCATTTTGTTGGCTTGTACTCCAAGACCTCGCATAACTTGCTTCTCCTTGCAGGTATAACGACAGTTGTTTACCAATACCTTTATAACCACGTATATAAGGGCTTATGCCAACGAATTGGTTTGTGGAGGTAGAACTGCTATTTGGATTGAACCCAGTAGTAGCACTTTCGCCTTTTTGATGGGTGTATTGCACAGCTGCTCCAATGACTACATTATTTTTAATGGCATACCCAAAAGAAGGTGCTAGTGAAAAGGAATGTGAAGAGTTTTCGGAACCGTTTTCTTGTTGATTGAAACTATTCTCGCTGTTGTCAAACCCAAGTGCTACATTTCCCGTAAGGTTCCAGGTTCCCTTTTCAATGATCAGTACTTCCGATGGGTCTTGTGCCGATACAAAAGAGAATGCAAGCAATGCTATAATAGGATAAAATGTTTTCATAGATATTTTTTAGTTTAAAATCCAGTTAATGTAGATTAAAGGAAGATTGAAATTACAGACGAATTATTAAATATTTGCTAACACCAGTAGAGTGTTAAAAATTGGAAAATGTCCAATAATATGGAAAATATCCAATAATTTAGCTATCCCGAAATTTTTGAGGGACAGCTATGCCCAAAACCATTTTACATTTAGATTTAGATACTTTTTTTGTGTCCGTAGAGCGCAAATTAGATAGCCGCTTACAGAACAAGCCTATTCTTGTTGGAGGTCTAAGTGACCGTGGTGTAGTCGCGGCCTGTAGTTACGAGACCCGTGGGTTTGGTATTCATTCCGGTATGCCTATGAAGATGGCCAGGGAACTATGTCCCGAGGCTATTCCCATAAAAGGTAATGCGGGAACCTATAGTTATCATTCCGATCTTGTTACCGAGATTATTAAAGAGCATGTGCCACTCTTTGAGAAATCTAGTATCGATGAATTCTATGCCGATCTTACAGGAATGGATCGTTTTTTCGGATCTTATAAATATGCGACTGAACTTCGAAATAGAATCGTAAACGAGACCGGTCTCCCGATCTCTTTTGGTTTATCTGTGAATAAGGTAGTTTCAAAAGTAGCTACCAACGAGGCCAAGCCCAATAATCAGTTGAAAATAGATTACGGTCTTGAAAAAACCTTTCTGGCACCACTTTCTATAAAGAAAATCCCCATGGTAGGTGATAAAACATATCAAACGCTACGCAATCTGGGTTTGCGTCAAGTCCGTACGGTGCAAGAAATGCCCATGGATGTTATGCAGCGTGTCTTGGGGAAAAATGGCACCGTCATTTGGAAGCGTGCCAACGGTATTGATCATACCCCTGTGATTCCGTTTTGTGAACGAAAATCAATTTCTACCGAACGCACTTTTGATAAGGATACCATTGATGTGGTAAAACTACGGGGTATTCTAATTGCCATGACCGAGAACTTGGCCTATCAATTGCGAAGGGGAGAAAAGCTGACCGCCTGTATTGCAGTCAAGATTAGGTATTCAGATTTCAATACCTATTCCAAACAATTGCGTATCCCGTATACCAGTGCAGATCATATTCTGATTCCAAAGATTCTGGAAATGTTCAAAATACTATATAATCGAAGATTGTTAGTGCGTTTAATAGGCATCCGGTTTAGCCATTTGGTCAGTGGAAACTA
>JBARUM010000011.1:0-7267 GCA_049645725.1 Maribacter sp. | reverse complement strand
AGTAGGGCTTGGGCATTTTCATATTCAAAAATCATAGCTGTCTGTATTTCCACCCCTGTTTTATAAAATTTAGATTTTGCTGTTATGTTATTGGGCATCCCCAACAATAAATAGGTAAGAAAAATGGGGTAGATTCCAATATCCAAAACGGAACCTCCTGCCAGATCTGGATTTAAAAGCCGACCCTGCTCATCCCTATCCAATCCAAAAAAAGCAAAATCAGCTTTTAGATATCCAATCTTTCCTATTTCACCATTATCCACTAGTTTCTTCACTTCTTTAATAGTAGGGTTAAATCTGCTCCATAAAGCCTCCATTAGAAAGACTTTTTTTTCCTTAGCCTTAGCGATCATTTGTTTAACCTCATTCATGTTAACACCCATAGGTTTTTCACAAAGCACGTGTTTCTCATTTTCCATCGCCATAACACTCAACTCGGAATGTGAAGTATGCGGCGTAGCAATATAAACGACATCTACGGTATCACTTTTAAATAGGTCTTCATAACTACCAAAGGCGTGTGGAGCGTTGTAATTAGAAGCAAATTCCTGTGCCTTTGACAAATTCCTGGAGGCCACGGCGGTAATTCCAGTGTCATTGACTAAAGCCATATCCCTGGCGAAAGTATGTGCAATATTGCCAGCTCCTATTATTCCCCATCGTATCATAATAAAAGGTGTTTAAGGTTTATCCAAATGTACTCAATTTTACTCCTTATCTTTAGCCTATAAATTGAAAACGAAGGAATGGATATCAAGTTCAATCAAAACGAAGACGTAAATAAGTTGATGCTTTCCGAGCTGAGAAAAAGATTGGCCGAAGTTTCCTTAGGTGGTGGCAAAGCTAGGATAGAAAAGCAACATGCACAGGGGAAAATGACCGCCCGTGAACGTATTGATTACTTGTTGGACGATAAATCCGAGCGGATTGAGATTGGTGCTTTTGTAGGTGAAGGCATGTATGAAGAACACGGTGGATGCCCTTCCGGCGGTGTAGTTATTAAAATGGGTTATGTCTCTGGAAAACAATGTCTGATTGTCGCAAATGATGCCACGGTAAAGGCTGGTGCTTGGTTTCCCATTACAGCAAAGAAAAATTTAAGAGCTCAAGAAATTGCCATAGATAACAAACTACCCATTATTTATTTAGTGGATAGTGCAGGAGTTTACTTACCCATGCAGGATGAAATTTTTCCTGATAAGGAACATTTTGGGCGCATATTTAGGAACAACGCCATTATGAGCAGTATGGGAATAACTCAAATCTCTGCGGTCATGGGTAGTTGTGTGGCAGGCGGTGCCTATTTACCTATTATGAGTGACGAAGCTTTGATAGTGGACAAAACAGGGAGTATATTTTTAGCTGGCAGTTATTTGGTGAAAGCTGCGATCGGTGAAAGTATTGACAACGAAACTTTGGGTGGCGCAACTACGCATTGTGAAATAAGCGGTGTTACGGATTATAAGGCCAAAGACGATGCCGCTGCTTTGGATACCATTAAGAATATAATGGACAAAATTGGAGACGCAAATATGGCAGGATTCAATCGTAAAACGTCGGTAAAGCCAAAGGAAAAACCAGAAGATATTTACGGTATTGTACCCAGTTCTAGAGCTGAACAATATGATATGATGGAAGTCATCAAGCGGTTGGTCGATGATTCTGAATTTGAGGCTTACAAAGACGGTTATGGCCAAAGTATCCTCACAGGATATGCACGTATTGATGGTTGGGCGGTTGGTATCGTTGCCAATCAGCGTAAGGTGGTAAAGACCAAAAAAGGAGAAATGCAATTTGGTGGTGTTATATATTCCGACTCTGCGGACAAGGCAACACGTTTTATAGCCAACTGTAACCAGAAAAAAATTCCGCTTGTTTTTCTACAGGACGTTACCGGATTTATGGTGGGTAGTAAAAGTGAACATGGTGGCATCATAAAGGATGGAGCCAAAATGGTGAATGCTGTAAGCAATTCTATAGTTCCAAAATTCACGGTAGTTATCGGAAATAGTTATGGGGCAGGTAATTACGCAATGTGTGGAAAAGCCTACGACCCAAGGCTAATAGTTGCTTGGCCTAGTGCAGAATTGGCAGTAATGAGCGGCAATTCTGCTGCCAAAGTATTATTACAGATTGAAACGACCTCCTTAAAAAAGAAAGGAGAAACAATTACTGAGAAAAAAGAAAAGGAATTGTTCAATAAGATAAAGAAACGTTATGATGACCAAGTATCTCCTTACTACGCCGCCGCCCGTTTATGGACCGATGCGATAATAGATCCTTTGGATACACGAAAATGGATTTCAATGGGAATTGAAGCGGCAAATCACGCCCCTATCAACAAACAGTTTAACATGGGGGTGTTACAGGTTTAATTAATTGGAAACCACCGAAACCATATTAGAAACTATGAACAATTGCTGATTTATATTTTTAACACTTAACTTAAAGACTTTTGTTTCCTTACGCTGGGACGCACTACCATAGTTGTGATATATGGTGGCCTTAAGATATGTTGGGGTTAAGCTTTTGTTTCCTAAGTATTTAATATTTATCTTCCAAACCCCCTTAACGCTATCGTCAATTAAATATTCCTCACTAGAAAAACCAGAAATTTTTTCTTGCTTAATACGATCGGGATCAGCTGACAATGAATGTTCAGATTTGTAATAGTTCCCATCAGGGTTTACAAATTGAAGTTCAAATTCCGCTTCGTTATCGTTCCATTCAAATACTAATCTCGTGCCATCAAAATCATCGTCTAGAATGAGGTCGTTCAGTTCCTGCTTAGACAACAAGTCCCTACCCTTTAAGGTTATGAGGTTATTTAGTTCCCTCTCCATAATAAGACCCAAATCTCCCTCTGCCCGTAAAAAACCTTCTTCCAGTAAATGACCATACCTAGCGTAGATAACCGCAGCTTTCTTATGTCTCCCTATATCCCTATAACTATTGGCTAAATCCATATAGGATTGTGCGTAATTAGGACGTAGAATAAAGGTTTCCTTATAAGTTTCGTGCGCCTTCTCTAACCTGCCCCCTACCTGATACATGTAAGCCAAAGCCTTTGACGCCAAAGGGTTGTCCTCAAAAAGCTGCTTGTTGCTTTCTATAATCTCATCGGCAAAATCATTATTTTTCCAATGGTTAAAAAAATAATCATAAGCATCCAACACGTAATAGAAGGAAGTGTTATAAATTTTAATTTGATTCTTATAGACTTCCACTGCTTTATCATAACTATCGCTCTGTAATAATTGCATTAAGTATGCTGGCTTATCATTGTGCAATTTTCCACTACTTACAGCATCTCCTTGGAAAATATTGTTTCTAAGTTTAGCTTGATCGTAAGGTTTATCAGTTCCAGGTTCTGGAAAATAATTACCAGCTCTAGAATTAATCACCACTACACCACCGGCACCGACCGATCCATAGCGCACAGCAACACTCCTGCTGCTTAAGACCGCCATTCGCTCTATGTTCTCTGGGAGAATCCAAATAGGGACATCCAATAATATTAATCCGTCAACATCGTAAATAGTATTACCCTCATTGTTTATAGACTCCGTACCCCTTACCGTAACACCGCCGCCACGTATACAATCACCATACACAGATACCCCACTAAACCTACTTCTAAGTAAATCCAAAATACAAAGCCCAGGAAAAACCATATCATCTTTGGTCAAGAGAGACATTTTACCCGGTGAAGTTTCCCTATCAAGGATACCAAAAGCTGTATTAATTAAGTTTTTATTCGTAGCATATTCCCTTTGTAGTTGTTTTTGTGATTTTAAAACTGTTTTTGACACCACAACCTCATCCAATTCGGTAACCTTAGGGGTCAACTCTATATTTAAGATGCGTGTCACGTCCTCCACCACTATTTCTACAGTACGCATATTGGGGTAACTAAAACCAATTATTTGACCAGGAATGGCCGTTAGTTGGTACTTACCCTCCATATCCGTTTTTACGACTTCATCTGAGTCTGTAATTTTTATTTTGGCATTTACCAAGGGAGTATTAAGATAAGTTACCTTACCCTTTATTGAATTTACTTTTTCTTGACCAAAAGATAGGACTCCGATGAAAACGAATAAAGAGAGGATTTTTTTCATATCGCAAGATTTTTCTTTAAAGTAAAAAAAAGACAACAAAAATTAAACCAATTTATGATTTCGTTAGCTATATTTTTAATTCGGAGATAACTCTATTTGGTCGTTGCGCATCTAAATAGATCCATACTTTCTTTATAGTTTGAGAAGGATATCCAAAATTGGTATAAACAGAACATAGTAAAACCAATGGCTCCTTACTTTTGGTGTCTAAATTACCTGTATAAGTGGCATTTATTTTCCAGTCACCTTTTAAGTCATCATACAGTTCAAATTCTTCCATAGCATAACCCAAATCCACTTCTTCCTGTATTCTAGCCTTATCTGCCCCTGTAGTATGTTCCCAATTAAAAAAGCGATTCTGAGGATTCACAAATTGTATTTGAAATTCGGACTTAGGATTGCTCCATTCTACTAGAAGACGTACATTCATCCTTACGTTTTTAAAATATTTTTCGTCTACTTTTTCAACATTTAGGTTGTTCCTATTTTGGAACAATAAGTTTTTAATTTCCCTGTCCAATGATTTTTCTATTGCCTGTACCGTCATACCGCCATACGTTCCACCTTTTGCAAGAACCAAAAATTTATCCAACGCCTCCCGATTATTTCCTTTTTGCAGTTGTAGTTTTCCTTCGGTAAAGAAAGGTTGCAATGCCGTAGGCTTAAGCGCACTCAACTGGCGGTTTAAAACACTCGCAATTTCATGATTGTTCAAATACCGCATAGAAAGCTCCACCAGTTTTAAGTAAGATTCACTTTCTGGGTTTCTTTCCCACAGATTGGAAACAATTCTTGCAGCTAATCGTTTATCCCGATTCTTAAAAAATTCAAATGCATCCAAATAAAAGGAATCGTTATTTTCATTGAAATTTCTTAAATCAAGATATTTCTCATAAGCTTTGACCAATGAAACTTCGCCTTCCAAAGCTTTTATAATCGGTGAAGTAACTATTGATATTTCAGCATTGGGGTCATATATATTGTTTTGTGCCAAAGCAGTATTTGCACTGCCTTCCTTAGCATTACCGCCCTTAAGTCCAGATTTGGTTGTAATTAAAAGTACGCCACCATTTCCCAAAGTACCGTACCTATTTGTAGCTGCAAATCCTTTTAATACTGTAATATCCGCTACATTATCCGGGTTAATAAAAGTTGCATCTGCCAAAAACCCGGTAGATGAATTTGACTGCTGAATGGGGACACCATCTACCACCACCAAACCATATTGGTTTCCCAAAATTGTATTGTTAGACCTGCCCCTAAATTGGGTTAAATCTTGTTCGCGATTTAAGGTAACTCCAGAAAATCTGCCTTGTATGGACTGGTTCAAATCTGTCTGTATTGGATTAATGTCCTCTTCTCCCATAGATTGAACAGCGTAACCAATACTTTCCTTATTCTTTAATCCACTACCCGTATTTACAATTTCTTTGGAAGCAGCATCAATTCGATTTTCGGTCACTATAACTTCATCCAAAGTAGTAATATTCGAATCTAAGAAAACATCAACATTTTTATCAAAATACCCAACAGGAACCGTCTTTGTTGTTCTATTTGTCCTGCTACTTATTAAAATAGAATCTCCCGGAACTGCTGGAATAGAAAATTTACCATTGGCATCTGTTTTAAATAAAGTTTCACTGCCTTTTATCCGCACCTCTATCTCATCAGAAGGCCTATTGTCAATATATACCGTACCGGAAATAGATTTTCCAGTTGGTTCTTTCATGTTACTTTTCGATGCCTCAATGTTACTCGGCAAAATTGCTGCAAAATCCATTAGCCTACCCCTTCCCAATAACGCAGCTTGTTTTAAGAAAGTTTCATTTCTGTTGGGAAGACTGTTTATGACATAGTTTCCTTTTTCAACAGGTAGTGTTTCCCCGTTTAAAAGTCGGTTTCCATCCGTAAAGAAATAAACTTCATTATTTTTTATTTTTGCTTTAAGACCCTCGTATATCGTAGCTCCATCCGCCTTTGCATCTATTAAAACCGATTTAAGTTGGCTCCAGTCACCGTTAGCTATTTGAAAATTTTTTTCTTCAATCTCTATATTAAAAAGAAGCAACTGAATAGTTTGATTTGGATTTCTCTGAACTACTTTTTCTAATATTTCAAACTCCTTGTCCAAATCCCTATCCAACATAGAAAAAGAAACATCCCAGCAAATAGTGGTATTATTTATAACCTCTTGACCCCAAGTTATATTTATAAATAAGACAATTATAAATAGTATCCTTTTCATAAATAGTTTTTTGTTTTTTATTTAACATGCATACTATTACTATTCAGCGAGTTAAGAAGTGATATAAATGATTAATCTAAAAGTGAAATATGGATTGCACCTTTTAGAATGATAAAAGTTTTTGCTTAATATCCTTAATTGTTAATTTGAAAACCTTCACCTCTTTATTTTGAGATTTGGAACCATAGTTATGATATCTGGTTATCTTCAAATAAGTTGGTGTTAAGCTTTTATTTCCTAGATATTCTATACTAATCTGCCATGGCTTATAATGACCAGTATTCCCAATTATATACTCCGCTACATTATAACCATACTTTTTTTCCCTATTTATATCCTCTGGATTTTCATCGTAATTATGGTTCCACACGTAATATTCATTATTTTCCTGCAAAAACTCCAAATTAAACTCAGCTTGACTATCATTCCATTCAAAAACAATCCTAGTAGTTGGTTCATTAGAGTTATTGGTATCCAATAATCTAGTTTTCTTTACAAATAAAAGTTCGTCCTTATGCAACGCCACTAAATTTGTAAATTCTTTTTTTATCAGCTTATTGAAGCTTATCGTATCCGACTCAAAAAAGCCAGCTTTAATCAAATAATCATATCTGGTATAGAGCTCTGCAGAAAAATCATAATCACTTATGTCTCGATAGCTATTGGCTAAATCAAAATAGCTTTGTGCGTAGTTAGGCCTTAAAATAAAAACTTGCCTCAAGGCTTCATTGGCCTTATCAAAACGCCCCTGTTCCTGGTACATATATGCGAGAGCCTTTAACACCACAGGGTTTTTATCAAATAGAGTCTTGAAACCTTTACCAATTACTTCGTCCGAGAACTTTATTTCCCCTTGATTATAAAAAAACTCATATGCATCCAGAAAAAAATAAGGTGAACT
>JBARUM010000010.1:0-19207 GCA_049645725.1 Maribacter sp. | reverse complement strand
GGAGTCTATTGCCTTTGAGGAAATTTCATTAGAAATGGAATCTAAAATGAATGGCTTATCAAGGAAAATGTGATAATTTACTTTGGCTCTTTGTTTGCGTCCCGTTGAATCTATGTTGTAGGTAGTTCTGTTATTAAAATAACCTTTACTGTCATAGTAAGCGCTTAATCGTTCCAAACTCCTTCTTGTTCTGGAAGTATCTAGAACTACAGGTGCTTCCCCAATATCTTTTAACCAATTGCTTAGTCCTTTTACCAAAAAAGATTCGCCCAACCGATTCACTTGTTTTGGAGAAAGAACTTCGTCAAGTCTTTTTTTTCTATTTTCTTTACGGTACAGCCAAGCCTGAAAAAGGGAATCTGGATTTTCTTTCGCAAGATTATAAAGATTTAAACGCAGCGGATAGCCCAAAACAGCCGTATTAGGTTTCTGATATATCAGACTCTCTATCTCTTCGTTATTAATTTTAAGAGAATCTATGAGAATAGCGTTCTTGGTGATGAGATACTCGTCCTCAGCCACTTTTTTGAGGGAATTACAGGAAAAAGTGATTATTGCCAGTAGCGATAATAAGCTTATTTTAGCTATGTTATTTTTTGGGCATACTACCGTACTCATAGAAATCAAAAATACATTATTTGAATGGTTGTTAAAAGTGAATTGAAACTAATAAAAAGCTTACATCAAAAAAAGTACCGATCTCAACACGGGCTTTTTATTATTGAAGGACTTAAGGCTGTCCAAGAAGTTTTGGATTCGGATTTTGAGGTTTATAGGGTATATGCAACTGTGCCAGTAGCATCACTTTCTTCGCATGAAGACTTTGTTTTGATTTCGCAAAGAGAATTACAACAAATTAGCGGTTTAAAAAACCCTAATGGCGTACTTGGCGTTTTTAATATTCCAGTTCCCGAAAAAGTTAGAGTAACTGATTGGATTTTAGTCTTGGATGGTTTGCAGGACCCTGGCAATATGGGCACTATCATTAGACTTTGCGATTGGTTCGGAATTCGTGACCTAGTCTGTTCAGAACAAACCGTAGATTGTTTTAATCCAAAAGTGCTTCAGGCTACCATGGGCTCCATAACCAGGATAAACATAATTTATAAGAATTTAGAGGAGTTTCTTAAATCGGTCCCACTTCCAATTTTAGGTTCTACTATGGATGGCGAAAGTATGAAGGAGCAAACGCTGCCTGAAAAAGGGATATTGGTCATGGGTAATGAAGGTAAGGGTATTTCTCCTAAGGTGGCGGCACTTTGTAATCGTACCATTGCTATTCCACAATACGGTCAAGTAACTACAGAAAGCCTAAATGTAGCTACTGCTTCTGCTATTCTATTGAATGAGATTAGAAGATTTTGATTACCTAATTAAGGATTAATGTAAGTAACGGACTCCAACATTTTTCTTGGTACCAAGAGTGAACCCCCCAAAATGTTACTCGAAAGTGAAGTTTATAAATATTCCCCGGGTGCGCATCGCATCTATATTCCCTGTCCATGGACTGTTTGGGTCGTTATCCCTTATCAGTTCATCACTTATGGCGAAGACTCCACGTATTGATGGACTGAATTTAAAATATTCTAAATAAAAATCGATACCAAAGCCAATTTCGTAATTATATACCCATTTCGTCATACGAAAGGTTCCTGAGCTATTATCGTCTAAACTAGCCTCGTTGCTTCCTAAGTTCAGGGTCATGGAACCACCTCCAATTAAAAAAGGCTTCCAATTTCCCAATCGGCGGGTACTTGCTTTTAAAAGTAGAGGAAAATTAATATAGGTAGATTTTACTTCTCTTAAGGCATCTCTTTCTTCATCGAAACCAGGAAAACCCAATGTTCGGGAGGTATAATGAAGACCAGGTTCCAAACGAAGGTCCAAGAACTCATTTAAACGTAGTTCTCCTATAAGGCCAACATTGAATCCTAGACTTTTGCTCACCAGTACATCTTGAGCATTGTCTATATAGTCAAACTTGAAATCATACTGATTAAAACCCAAGAAGTAACCCCAATTAAGTAATTTCTTATCCTCATTTTCCTGATTAAGGATAGGACGTTCGTTAAATTGGGCACTGAGTGATGGAATAATTAATAAAAGTCCCATCCCTATCAAAAACCATTTCTTCATCTAAATAGAATTACTCTTATTTGATTTATATAGACAAAAACGAAGCATAGACGCTATAGGTGTTAGCTACTTTTTTTAGCTATATAAATTGATGCTACCCCAAATGTTTGGGGTTTATTCGTTACATCTATAAACCCAATTTTGCGTAAAATATTGTTGAAGTTTTCACCGTGGGGAAAAACAGAAGCAGATTCGCTTAAATAGCCGTAGGCTGAATTGTCCTTGGAAAATATTTTGCCGATAACAGGGAGTACGTTTCGGGTGTAAAAATGATATCCCTGTTTAAACGGAGTTTTTGTGGGAACCGAGGTTTCTAAAACAACTAGCGTTCCCTTAGGTTTTAGTACACGTAAGATTTCGGTTAAGCCGGTTTCTAGGGTTTCAAAATTTCTCACCCCAAAAGAAACGGTAACGGCATCAAATGAATTATCTTTAAAAGAGAGCTTTTCACTATCTCCAACCACCATCTCTATGGTACTTTCTAATTTTTTTTGCTGTACTTTTTCTTTGCCAACGGCCAACATGCCAGGAGAAATGTCCAGTCCTACTATTTTTTCTGCCTCAGTCTTCGTAAGTGCTATGGCGAGATCTCCAGTACCGGTGGCAATATCCAATATTGTTTTTGGCCGCTCTTTTTTTAGAATGGCCACCACTCTTTTTCGCCATTTAACATCAATACCAAAAGAAATAACTCTATTTAAACCGTCATAATCCTTGGAAATAGTATCGAACATTTGAGTAACCTGTTCTTTTTTACCCAGTTTTGAATCCTTATATGGAGTAACTTTTTCTCCCATGAACAATTTTTAAGCAAAGATACAATATAGCTCACGCATCAAAGTAGCTTTGATTTTGAATTGCTATAGTGAGTATGGTTAAAAGATTGGAAATAAAGTAAAAGCTAATAAAATTATGTAATTTTGCATCATAAAAATTGTTGAGTTTTGAGATTCTTTTTTCATACCTTCATTTAAGGTCGAATACTTGAAATCGTCCTTTGTGTCTCAAAAATTGACCACGTAAGAAATTAAATGAAGATTATAATTGCCGGTGCTGGTGAAGTTGGGTTTCATTTGGCTAAACTGCTTTCCTACGAATCTCAGGACATTACCTTAATCGATACAAACAAACAAAGTCTTGCCTACGCGGACAACCACTTGGATATAAGGGTTTTAAGAGGTGATGCTACTTCTATTTCTGTGCTTAAAGATGCACAGGTAGAGAATTCTAACCTCGTTATTGGGGTAACTTCCTCTGAAACGACGAACATAACCCTATGCATGTTAGCGAAACAATTAGGATGTGAACGTACTATCGCAAGAATATCCAACACAGAATTTGTGGACAATAAAGAAGTGCTTAAATTTTCTGAGTTAGGAATTGATGAGCTTATTTCTCCTGAAGAGCTTGCAGCGATAGAAATACAATTATTACTGAACAAATCGGCTTTTAACGATACTTATGAGTTCGAGGACGGGAAATTGATAATGGTAGGTGTTTCATTACCAAAATCAGCTCCCTTTGTTGGTAAAATGGTCAAGGAGGCTGCAAATATCTTCCCAGAATTACACTTTATGCCCATTGCCTTGCAGCGCATGGGTACTCAATTTACGGTTATTCCTAGGGGTGATACAATATTTAAGGAAGGGGATCAAGTCTATTTCATTACGGTAAAAGAGGGTGTGGACGAGCTTTATAAGCTGACCGGAAAGAAAAAGGAGGATATTAAGAATGTGATGATTTTAGGCGGTAGTAAAGTGGGGTTTAAAACTGCAAGGGACCTTTGCGCAAATAAGTTTAACGTAAAACTTATAGAAAAGAATAAAGAAAAGGCATTTGATTTAGCGGATGACCTTCCCAATGCTTTGGTAATTAACGGAGATGGTAGGAATGTAGAATTGTTGGATGAGGAAAGCCTAGAATCTATGGATGCATTTATTGCGGTTACAGGAAACTCGGAGACGAATATTATGTCTTGTCTGGTAGCGAAGTCCAAACACATTAAAAAAACGATAGCGCTGGTGGAAAATATGGATTATTTTCAATTGTCTCATTCTATTGGCATAGACACCTTAATCAATAAAAAGCTATTGGCGGCCAATAATATTTTTAGGCATATTCGCAGGGGAGAAGTGGTAGCGCTCATGCGTTTGAATAATTTGAATGCTGAAATATTGGAATTCATTGTAAAAAAAGATTCTAAAGTCACTGGTTCAACCATACGGGAACTGGATTTTCCAAAGGCTGCCACTATTGGTGGTGTTGTTCGTGGGGCAGAAGGTATTATTGCCCTTGGTGGTTTTGAAATAAAAGCCGGGGATAGGGTAGTAGTCTGCTGTTTGCCCAGCGAAATTCCAAAAATAGAACGAATGTTCCTCTAAAATGCGGCTAAACTCTAGGATTATATTTCACTTAATGGGTCTTCTGCTTTTGTGCAACGGGGGTTTTATGCTCTTGGCGGCCGTAGTTAGCGGAATATATAAAGACGGTGCTACTTTAAGTATAACCTTGGCATCCGTGAGTACCATGTTCGCAGGAGTTTTTGCCATGTACTACACCAGAGGTCATAGAAAAGAGGTTAAGCAGAAAGAGGGCTATATTATCGTAACCTTTGGTTGGATAGTCATGTCCATTTCGGGAATGTTGCCCTATGTATTCTCTGGTTCAATCCCGGATATTACGAACGCCTTTTTTGAAACTATTTCTGGGTACACTACTACGGGAGCCTCAGTGGTAGATGATATCGAAGCTTTACCCGAGGGTATTCTTTTTTGGCGTAGTCTTACACATTGGATCGGTGGTATGGGGATTATTGTTTTGGCAATTGCCATTCTACCACTTTTGGGTATTGGTGGTATGCAACTGTTTGCGGCAGAAGCCCCAGGACCAAGTTCTGACAAATTGCATCCAAGAATTACTGATACTGCTAAACGATTATGGTTAATTTACTTTGGCTATACCGTGGCGGAGACTTTATTACTAAAATTGGCAGGAATGTCTTTTTTCGATGCAATCAACCATGCCCTAGCGACACTTTCTACAGGTGGTTTTTCTACAAAAAATGCCAGTCTGGCGCATTGGAACGACCAGCCTTTAATACAGTACATCGTTATTGCCTTCATGTTTTTGGCCGGGACTAACTTTGTAATGAGTTATTTTGCTTTTAAGGGAAAAGTACAAAAAGTATTAAAAGATGAGGAGTTTAAGTTTTATACCTTGTTTATTGTCGCTGCAACGGTTTTAGCTGCTTTGGTCATTTATTTCCAAGCGCACATTACAGAGCTGACACCTGGGTATCCAATGGTATTTGGAAAAGAGGAAAGTGCTTTTAGGCATGCACTTTTTCAGGTAATAGCCATAATTACCACTACTGGTTTTGTAAGTGCAGATTTTACAGCTTGGACTCCCTTTTTGACTATTTTCTTTTTTGGACTTTTCTTTTTAGGTGGATCCGCCGGTTCCACCTCTGGTGGTATAAAAGTGATGCGTCATTTGTTGATTATCAAGAATGGTCTTTTGGAATTTAAACGAACCTTGCACGCAAATGCTATTATTCCGGTACGGTATAATAACAAAACTGTAAAAGAGCATATTGTTTATAACATTATTGCTTTTTTTGTACTTTACATGCTGCTGTTCATAATTGGGGCATTGGTACTTGGGTTTTTAGGGTTGGATTTTGAATCCGCCATCGGCGGTGCCGCCTCTTCTTTAGGAAATGTGGGTCCCGCTTTGGGCAGCCTAAATCCAGTAAGTAATTTTAATGGATTACCGGATTTAGCCAAATGGTGGTGTGGATTTCTAATGCTTGCAGGCCGATTAGAGCTATTTACCGTTCTTATTTTGCTGACACCTTATTTTTGGAAAAGGACCTAACGATTATCTATAGCCTTTAGTATACACTGTACGATTCGTTGAAGTTAGACCGCCTAAAAGGCCTTCTCTAGTCGTTTCCACAATCAAAGACGGCTCCCAAGGGGTTTTAGTAGGGGGCTCTAGCCAAAGTGTTTGTGTCATTTTACTTTCTAGCCATTTCCCTGTTCTGATATCTTTAAAGGGATAAGTAGAGCTTATCACCAATCTGTTTTCTTCCCATTTGGTGGTTGACGTGATAGGTTTTCCTTGACGACCTGTTAATACCGTATTATCAGACGTAGAACCATCTAGGGCAAAGCGGTAGCTTACTAATTGTTGAAAGTCTCTTGGAATAAAGACTACTCGTTCCACTTCCAGCTTATTTGGTGTATGCTGAATCGAAATTCTATCGCCCCAGCCGCTTCCAAGTGTGGGTGTCAAAGGCTCATCTACCCGATTAATTACAGAAACCCGATGCAGCACGGTGGTAGACCATGTACCGGAAAAATCAGGATTTTTGGCAGCGGTGCTTCTTGGCCCAAGTATTGTTCTATCCGTTCTAGAATAGGTTTCTACGGGACTACCAGAACCCATAGCAACCGGTATATAAGGTTCTGCAATATTGGCGCTTTCAGATACTCTAGGATATTTAATGAAAGTTGATTCGTAATCCCTAACGATGCTATCCATAATACCGATCACCCCTGGATAGTAATCTTTTACATCTATTTCTTCCCTTGGGTCTACACGTAGGTCAAACAAACGCACTAGGTTGTCAGGTTCCGAATCTGGAATTTCGGTTTTATAGACATACCATAGTTTCCAATCTCGCCACTTGACTGCCATTATTTGACCGAACCGTTGTGTGAAAATAGCACTCTCACGGTTAGAGGTGCTCTGTTTTCCTTCTAAAAAAGGGAGTTGATTTATTCCATCTATAATTCGGTCCTTAGGCAATATTTCAGGTACTTCGGCTGCGTTGATTATGGTGGTGAACAAATCAACTTCATGTACCATTTCATTAGAGACTTGCCCTGCTTTAATTTTATTGGGCCATCTAATGACGGCCGGGGTTCTAACACCGCCTTCCATAGCGGAATTGTAATAACCTCTATATGGACCGGGAGAACCTCTCCATGGCCTTCTCATTTCCGCTCCATTATCGGTACACCAGATAACTAAAGTATTTTCTTCTATACCTAGTTCTTTTAGTTGATCTAACAATAAACCAACATTATAGTCAACATCGGCCATGGAATCACCCATATCGCCAGCTCCTGTGGTACCGGCCTTATCTGGGTGGGGCAGTGCAGGAAAGTGCAACTGTGTCATGGCGTAATACAAAAAGAATGGCTTATCCTTTTCTGCATTCTCTTTTATAAAACGAACACTTCGTTCAGCAGCTTCTCGATCAATCGTACGTCTAGTTTCTGGATTAAAAGGTTTTACTTTTTTTGAGGTAGTTCCCATTGTACCTTCCCATATAAAAGGTTCTGGTTGCAAATTAGGGTCAAAACCTTCCATGGAAGCAAACTGAGCTACTGTGGTAGTACCGGGGATGCCGTACCACTCATCGAATCCTTGATCAGTTGGTTCCCGTTTTCCGAGCCAATTTTTGGCACCCAGGTCCCATTTACCAAATAGGGCGGTTGCATAACCAACGGATTTAAGACGCTCCGCAATCGTTTCTTCCCATAAGGTAGTACCTGCGTAATAATCTTCACCTGCCCTAACGGCATATCTACCTGTAAGTATGGCAATACGTGATGGAGTACACGAATATTCTACATTAAAGTTCGTCAGCCGGATACCTTCTTCACCTATTCTGTCAATATTCGGGGTAGGTACACCCCGGGCACCGCCGAAGGCGGCCACTTCCCCAACACCTAAGTTATCAGGAAAAATTAAAATTATGTTTGGCTTTTTCTGTGCAAAACCGAAGTTTGCAACCAAGCATAGGACAAGAGCAGTTAAATTTATAGAAAGTGTGTTCATGTGGTTTGTTTTAACGATTTGAAGATACTATATGATTTTGTCTACTAGCAAATATATTGTTAAAAAGTAATGGTATCTAGGCTTAAAACTTAGTAAAACAGCTTTATGAAAATATGTAAAAGACTAGATTCCTAAAATGAAAAACCCTTGAAAATTAGATATTCTCAAGGGTATTAGTTATTATAATATTTTCCTTTTTAAGCGATTGCTGCTTTTATCCTTGAAACAGCTTCTTTAATATCTTTAGTGGAGGCGGCATACGATATTCGAATACAGTTACCGTTTCCAAAAGCATCACCAGTTACTGTCGCTACATTTGCATATTCCAAAAGAAACATTGCAAAATCAGAGGCATTATTGATTTTCTTACCCTTGATGGTTTTTCCAAAATACGCAGTCACATCAGGGTAGACATAAAACGCTCCTTCAGGTTCGTTACATTTAAAACCAACTATATCGTTCAGAAGGTCCAATATAAGTTTTCTTCGCTCTTTAAATTCATCTACCATGTACTTAATGCGTTCAGGAGACTCCTCTAAAGCTGTGATTACAGCTCGTTGGGCAATACAGTTAGCACCACTGGTAACTTGACCTTGAAGTTTATTACAAGCTCGGGCGATGTAGGTGGGGCCTCCAATGTAACCAATACGCCATCCGGTCATTGCAAATGCTTTTGCTACCCCATTTACTGTTACCGTGCGTTCAAACATATCATCGAACTCTGCCATGGAGGCATGAGCGGTTACACCATAGTTGATGTGCTCATAGATTTCATCGCTTACTACAATAATCTGCGGGTGTTTCTGTAAAACATCCGCAAGGGCTCGAAGTTCCTTTTTGCTGTATATAGATCCACTAGGGTTACAGGGAGAGCTATACCACAACATTTTAGTTTTTGGGGTAATGGCACTCTCCAACTGCGCCGCGGTCATTTTAAAATCATTTTCCAAGGAAGTCGGTACTTCCACAGGAACGCCATCGGCAAGTTTTACAATATCGGAATAACTGACCCAATAAGGGCAGGGAAGTATCACTTCATCGCCTTTGTTCAGAACTACCTGTGCAACATTATAAAGGGATTGTTTGGCACCTGTAGAAACAACAATTTGCGGTGCTTCGTAAGTAAGACCGTTATCTCTTTTGAATTTGGTTATAATCGCTTTTTTCAATTCTACATAGCCATCCACCGGCGTGTAGGAATTATACCCGTCGTTCACAGCTTGTATGGCCGCGTCTTTGATATAGTCTGGGATGTCAAAATCTGGTTCGCCAAGGCTTAAACCAATGATGTCTTTTCCCGAAGCTCTTAATTCACGGGCCTTAGCGGCCATTTCTAAAGTAGCGGAAGGAGTTACGCTATTAATTCTATCCGAAAGTTGTTTGCTCATAAATGCTCTAAAATTACTAGTACTGTAAGGAAGGTTGTTTGCCTAATTCCTTTAAATGTTTGAAGTGTGAAATTATAGCTTTTCTAGTAGTTTTATATTCATTGTACGGCAAATTAAATTCCTTGGCCGTCTGTTTCACAATTTTCGAAATTTTTGTGTAATGTACATGACTGATATTCGGAAAAATATGATGTTCCACTTGGTGGTTTAACCCGCCCGTAAACCAGTTGACAATTCGGTTTTTAGTACCAAAATTTACAGTAGTGAAGAGCTGGTGTATGGCCCAAGTATTTTTCATAGTTCCGCTTTTATCTGGCAGAGGAGTATCGGCTTCATCAACAATGTGTGCCAATTGGAATACTACGCTCAAAATTACACCGGCTACATAGTGCATTACAAAGAAGCCTATTAATATTTTCCACCACGCTATATCTAGGATAAGCATTGGAAGTACAATCCAGATAGTAACATATAAGCCCTTTGTGATTAATAAGGTACTCCAATTTACGGCTGGACTAGGTAGTTTTCCATAGGAAAGCTTGCGCTTCATATAACGATACATCTGTTGGAAATCTGTCGTAATTGCCCAATTAAAAGTCAATAGGCCGTAAAGTAGTACGGAATAAAAATGTTGGAACTTATGGTGTTTTTTCCACTCTGCATGTTTGGAGAAGCGCAGAATTCTACCAGCTTCCATATCTTCATCGTGCTCATGAATATTGGTATAGGTGTGGTGCAACACATTGTGCTGCACCTGCCAGTTATATACATTGCCCGCAAGAATATAAATACTGCCTCCCATGAATTTATTAACCCACTTTTTATTGGAGTAGGCACCATGGTTACCATCATGCATTACGTTCATTCCTACTCCTGCCATTCCTACTCCCATAACTATCGTCAGGAGTAAATTAGCCCAATTTGGAAGCCCTAATGTTAATATTACAAAATAGGGGGCTAGGAACAATGCGAACATGACAATGGTCTTTAGGTGCAATCTCCAGTTTCCTGTTTTTTTTATTTTGTTTTTTTTGAAATAATCATTCACACGACCGTTCAGGGTCTTGAAAAATTTGGCAGAATCTTTTCTTGAGAATCGAATGGTATTTTGTTCCATAACTAACAGTCTTTTCTTTTACATATAACGCGATAGATTTCGCAATAGTTTGAAAACTCTTTAAAAAAGAAATTTTTATAAAAGTGAATATACTAATTTTATCGCTTTACAAAGATAAGGATGACAGCTGAAACGATATTTGAATATTTTCCCAATTTATCCGAAACACAACAAACGCAATTTAGACAATTGGAGTTTTTCTATAAAGATTGGAACCAAAGGATAAATGTTGTGTCCAGAAAGGATATAGAGGAATTATATTTACGCCATGTACTACATTCCCTGGGAATTGCTAAAATTCAAGTGTTTAATGAGAATTCAGCTATAATGGACGTTGGTACTGGGGGTGGTTTTCCAGGTGTGCCATTGGCCATATTATTTCCAAAAGTGAATTTTACGCTGGTAGATTCTATTGGAAAAAAAATAAAGGTGGTTGACGAGGTAGTAACTGGTCTGGGTTTAAAAAATGTAAAAAGCATAAACGCCAGGGTGGAAGCAGTACCTGGAAAGTTTGATTTCATAGTGAGTAGAGCTGTGGCCGCCATGCCTACATTTGTTCATTGGGTAAAAGGAAAGATTAAAAAGGAATCAATACATGAAAGGAGAAACGGAATCTTGTATTTAAAAGGAGGTGATTTGAGTGAAGAGCTTCAAAATTATAAAACAGCAGAAATCTTCGACTTAACCAACTATTTCAAGGATCCTTTTTTTGAGACTAAAAAAATTGTGTATTTGCCTTTAAAATTTAAAGGTTGAGTCACAGACTCAACATCGCATAATAAAACCTTCTGTACTTTTTAGCATAGATTTTAAAATAAGACCAAACATGAATTTGAAGGCATTTAAGTGTCATTGTAAAATTTTCATATGTGGTCATCAGCCTCATAATCAGCATTTTATTGAAGACAAATATCAGTAAATAACTATTAATTTACGTTAATTTTACATTTAAATGCTTTTTTCTTTTTGAAACAAAGTCTTTTACTTGTTAATTAATCTATTTGACACTTAAAGTTAGAAGGCTTAAAAATTATGGTTCTTTTGGTAATCGTGTTTGTAGCAAAATTCTCGTCTCCCAAAAGACCAACGGAATTTCCAGAGCAATCGTAAATAGGCAGGACCTTATTAATTAAAGGATTACAATCATTGTAGATGAATATGGTCTCATTACCTGCTGTCGCCTGTTCAATATAACAGTATAAGGCGTCCTCCGAAGTATTGTTTTTTCGTTTTTCGACTTCAGCGCCTAGCCATTCCAGATTTTCAATGGGGTTTTTAACATCACATGCAGAAATAACGGGCATATCTAAATCATCATTGTTACATCCCGTTACAATTAGCCCTAAAGAAATAATTGAAAACCATGCCTTTTTCATATTGATTTTCTTTTAAGATGGGATTCATGCCAATTGGTTGCGTAAAAAAACCTTAGACCGAAACTTCGGTCTAAGGCTTTTTATTCCATTTAGAGCTAGTATTATTTACTCCAGGGCGGAACAACATCATTAGAACGCGCATAGGCAATTAATTGCCCTTTGTGCTCTCCATTGTGTTCCATAATGGCTAGAAGTCCTCCCAGCTTATTCATTTTGGCAAAGCCAAAATCTACCTCTTCGTTAAGTTGGTCGTTTTCTACCATCATTATTTTTTCTAACACAAATTCGTTAGATTTTTTCAAGGCGGCTATAATATTGTCTTTACCTGTAATTTTTCCTAGTCCCATCATATCTACGTCTTCTGGTGGTGGAAACCCTAGCTTGGAGGCTAAAAAGTAATTTCCTCCCGCTACATGCAGAAGGGCCTCACCTACAGAGTTCACTCCTTCTGTAGGCCTCCAATCATATAATTCTTCGGAAAAGGCTTCCGCCAATTGAATTACCTGCGCCTGATTTCCTGTGAGAACACCTTGCACGGTGGCTTGAGTTAATTTGTCCTGTGCATATGTCATGGTAAATGCCATGAGCATACCTGTAAAAATTATTTTTTTCATTTTAATTGGGTTATAGTTGTTCAAAGACCAAAGGATTATCCTTCAAGACTTTAAATGTAATTAAAAACATATCCTCGATTGGGATTTTGTTGTTTCTTTAACATGGGCCTTAGCCTAAAAAAGGATACCTATAGTCTTCCGGAGTAACAAAAGTCTCTTTAATTAAACGTGGAGAGACCCATCGCAACAAATTCTGAGCCGAACCTGCTTTGTCATTTGTTCCAGATGCTCTAGCTCCTCCAAAAGGCTGTTGTCCCACAACCGCTCCAGTTGGTTTGTCGTTAATATAAAAATTACCAGCACAGTTTTGTAAGGCTTTTGTAGCCTCTTCAATAGCATATCTATCTCTGGAAAGCACAGCTCCGGTAAGAGCATATTCAGAAGTTGAATCTACAAGTGCTAATGTTTCAGCCCAATCTTTGTCCTCATATACGTATATGGTTACCACAGGTCCAAATAGTTCTGTCTCCATGGTGGTGTATTTTGGATCTGTAGTTAAAATAACTGTTGGCTCAATGAAATATCCTTTAGATTTGTCGTAGTTCCCACCCGCTATAATTTCCGCATTCTTATCACTCTTTGCTTGGTCAATATACTTCGCCAGTTTGTCAAAGGAGCCTTCATGTATAACTGCAGTGATAAAGTTGGACATATCTTCGGGTGAGCCAGGTTTATTAAACGAGGCAATATCTTTTTTGACCAAATCCAGGATTTCTTTAGAAGTAGATTTTGGCAAATAAACTCTGGAGGCAGCGCTACATTTTTGTCCCTGAAACTCAAATGCCCCACGGACGATAGCCGTTGCCACTTGTGCCGGTTTTGCAGACGGGTGCGCAACGATAAAATCTTTTCCTCCTGTTTCCCCAACAATTTTCGGATAGGTCTTGTAGGTGTGAATATTATTTCCTATTTGTTTCCATAGTTCCTTAAAAACATTTGTGGAGCCAGTAAAATGGATTCCAGCAAAATCCGGACTTGAAAGAACAGTTTTTGTAATCATTACGGGGTCACCGTAAACCACATTGATGACCCCATCAGGAAGTCCCGCCTCCTTTAATACATCTACAATAACTTTTGCAGAAAATATTTGGCTATCACTTGGTTTCCATACGACTACATTGCCCATCATAGCTGCACTTGCAGGAAGGTTACCTGCGATGGCCGTAAAGTTAAATGGAGTAACGGCGTATACGAACCCTTCTAAAGGACGATATTCTACTCTGTTCCATATGCCTTCCGCAGAATCTGGTTGCTCCTCATAAATTTGAGACATGTACTCCACATTGAAGCGTAGAAAGTCTATGAATTCACAAGCCGCGTCTATTTCTGCTTGATGTATTGTTTTGGATTGTGCTATCATGGTGGCCGCATTTATTCTTACTCGGTAAGGACCGGCTATCAACTCAGCAGCTTTTAAGAATATTGCCGCTCGCTGTTCCCAAACCAAATCTGCCCACGCCGTTCTGGATTCTAAACAATTTTTTATTGCAGTTACCACATGTTTTTTTTCAGCCAAATGATAGCTTCCAATAATATGCTTGTGGTCATGTGGCGGGGACATGGGTTTGGTGTTACCCGTCCGAACTTCTTCAGTTCCTATGTACATGGGAACATCAATTTTATTGCTATAATAAGCTTTGTATTGTTGTAATACGACATCACGCTCGGGTGTGCCGGGAGCATAGCTTTTTATTGGTTCGTTGAATGCTGTTGGAACTTGAAAAACACCTTTACCCATGGTCAAAAATTTAAAATTAAAAAGTTGCCCAAAGGTACTAAAATGGATAGGTACTAAAAACTAAAACAAGTTTAAAAGAAATCAATTCAAAGCGAAAGGAGCACTGAATTTAAAAGTAGGAATGTAAACCCTGAATTTTTCTGTAGAACTAAAGTTTACCATGTTGTAGTGGCCTTTCATGGCTCCGATAGGGGAGGTCAATAAACAACCCGAGTTGTAGGTATGAGATTCACCAGGTATTATGACTGGTTTTTTTCCAATAACACCTTCACCGTCCAAGGTATCCATTTCGTTCAAAGAGTCATATATTTTCCAATGACGTGAGGTTAGCTGAACGGAATCCTTGCTTTGATTTTCGATAGTTATGGTATAACCAAAAGCGTAGTGCATCTTGTAATTTTTGAAGAATGTACCTTCAAAATTAGTATGTACCGAAATCTTTATGCCCTTTGTTACCTGTGTTATCATAAATAAAACTAGTAGGTGAATATGCTTCCTGCCAATAATAAAACTACTCCTATCAAAGCTAAAATAACGAAAATAGTGTTAAGAAAAATGTATTTAACAATTGTTTTAAATCTTCCTTGTCCATAGAAATTTCGCATGGCCTTATATAGATAAAAGCCAAAAATCAAAAGAAAGATTCCGCTACTCGCAATTCCAAAAAGAGAGTCTATCAAAGAACTAATAATGAGCAAGATAAACAACAAAGATTGATTGTGGAAGCTAAAGATTAAATGATCGGTATAAGTATATTTTTTCCTGATATAAATCAACCAAACAAAGATTGCGAACACTGGTAGAAAGAAAAAAGTGGTAAACGGAAGTTTTGAAATCATAGAATTGACGAAACCACCTGGTTGCTGTCTGGCTTTAAGGATGCTTTTGGCAGAGTTAAAGGCCAATTTGTTTTCGTATGTACTAACGATGTCATACTTGGTGCGTGCTTCACCGTAAGAGAACAATGTGTCTTTTTGAATGATAGTGGAAAAAACACGCTGTTTGTCCAAATGACGGGAAAAGAAAGATCCATCATTAATAGATTCTAAGTACTTTTTTGGATTGGACATAATCATAGAGTCCTTAATTCTGGCTTTTTCAACAATGTTCTCAGGTATGTTCAACGAATCCAAGTCGGCAATAAGTTTGTTTGCTTCCTCATCATTGCCCAAATAAATATTATCGAAAACGTTATCATTGATATCGAAAAGTAAATCCATGTTGCTAGATTTGGAGCCCAACCGATTCAGTTGTTCGAAATCTCCCGAAATACCCATTAAAAGAAAATAAATAATTGCAAGACTTAATAAGAATCTAAAGGGGTTTGTGTAAGAAACTCTTTTGCCTGCAATATAATCCTTGGTTATCCTTCCCGGACGCAATAAGAGTGCTGCCAGGGTTTTAAAAAGCTTGGAATCGTAAGAGATGATATTAGAAAAAAACTCTTCAAAAAAGTCCTTTATGGTCGGTTTTTTGGTACTATTGGCTTGTGAACAAATAGGACAATATTTGTCGCTTATTTCTAATGGATGGCCACAATTAAGACATTCGACACCTCTGTATTTTAATTTGTAACGACCCGCTGTGTTAACACTGGGTTTGGTATCCATAACGTATTTATAATACAAATTTGGTTAATTGGTAATGTTTCTTGAATTTGTGGAGCCAACACCAATAATACCATCGTACATATCTCCAAAATCCCTATAATATACTAAAATCAAGTAATTATTTTCGGTAAAATGAAAATTACCACCCACTTCATTAAAGCGTATTTTTCTATCATCTCCGCGAATAACATATTTATAATTATAAAACCCCTGCTTCAATTTTAAAGTGGCTTCCATCATTCCGTTATCCTCATTGTAGCTCATCTTGTTTTCCTCGGAAAGATCGTAGTTGTTGTACTTTCCAAAAATATAAACATCATCCAAGGCTATGGTTTGCGTGTAAGGTAAGCTAAAGTGTACTTTGGTATATTCCGCCTCTCTTGAAGCATTTTCACCTTGTAACGTTCTTATAACGAAGTCACCGTTTATATCAGGGAAATAAGTGTAGGGGCTATCGTTTCTGTAACCATCAGAAAAAAGATAGTGGTTATAGAGTTCGTCTACTTCAATCTTAGAAATTTGTGAGCTAGGAGCCCTTAAGTCACTTGTGTCGAACAATAAAAATTCATTTCCGCCAAAGAAAGAAGTTTCCATGTCGTATTTATAAACAAGCTCATTTCCTAATGTAAATTGTGGTGGAATGTTATATAGAGCCGTAGGCCAATAGTAATTTTGAATAATGGCAATTTTGACCTCTTTTTTAGGGTTAACAAGTCTAAAGTCGCCGGAATTTATGCTTAACTGGACTACTTGTTTTTCATTTAAAAAGTTAAAATCCCTGGGTCTTTTAACCGTAGAGCCAACCTTTACCAAATCCCTGTAGACTATAAAGCGTCTAGAAAACTGTAATTCATAGCTGCTATTATAAACTTCTAATAGGTAATTGCCGCTTACTTTTAGACTAACATTTTCATTGGGAATTGTTAATTGATAATTAGAATAGGTCTCAAGGGTGGTATAGCTATTCTCATAATTAATAATACGCTGATTATCGACCCCGTTTAAGAATTGGGATTTTAGCAAATCTGAAGGTGTCCAGTCATAATCGCAATGAACTAACTTGTAATAATAATCCTGTTCATTGGCAAAAAGGTCATCAAACTCTAGATAAATAGGGTCTCCTATTTGAACTATGGGAAACTGATCCTCTGTAGGACCCTTAAATATAATGGATTTAATATTCTCGGGAGGATTTACCTCCTCTTGCACCTGCCCCAGCACCATTTGAGCACAAAGGAGACACAAAACTTGTTTAAGAAATAACCGCATTATTCAGCTAAATTTTGGGTAAAGGTAAACAAAAAGGATGCCGAACAAATTAACATCGATATAATGCCGAAATTATGGGGTAATAATTATGAAAACTTTCCATTTAGTAGTAAATTTGCACCTAATTTGTTAACCTAAGGTCTACACTCATATGTCTAAAGACATCCGAATAAAAAAAGGGCTGAACATTAACTTGATAGGTGGGGCAGAGCTAACCACATCCAAGTCAGTTTTAAGTAATGTTTACGTAATTAATCTTGAAGATTTTCACGGAATAACACCAAAAATGTTATTAAAACAAGGTGCTGAGGTAAAAGCTGGTGAGCCCTTGTTCTACAATAAGAATGTTGAGGATATGTTATTCGTTTCTCCTGTAAGTGGAGAGCTTATAGAGATTGAAAGGGGGGCAAGAAGACGAATTCTCTCATTGAAAATCTTGGCTGATAAGAGTCAAGAAACTTTGGGTCATAAAAAATTAGATGTTGATAGAGCATCAAAACAAGAAATAAAATCATATTTGCTAAAAGGAGGATGTTGGCCATTTATAAAACAACGGCCTTATGACGTAATCGCTAATCCCGATACGACTCCAAAATCAATTTTTATTTCGGGATACACAACCGCGCCTTTATCCGCAGATTTAGATTACGTGTTGCAGGGTAAAGAGGCTGAATTACAAGCTGCCGTTTCTGCTTTGGCAAAATTAACACCGGGAAAAGTGCACGTTTCGGTAGGGAAATCAGGAAAATCTCCTTTGGCTTCCTTAAACGGAATTGAATTGCATAAAGTGTCTGGTCCACATCCTGCTGGATTGGTTGGAACGCAGATAAATAAATTAGACCCTATAAGTAAGGGCGAATTGGTTTGGACGGTTTCTCCACAGGATCTGATTATTCTAGGAGAGTTCTTATTAACGGGAAAATTCAACGCGGAACGTTTAGTTGCATTGGCAGGGTCATCGGTCAAGGCTCCAAAATATTTTAGCACAAAAATTGGTACGGAGATTTCTACGTTCCTTTATGCAAGTGGGGTTAATGAAGATAATTTCAGGGTCATCAACGGTGATGTTCTTACAGGCACCAAAAGTAGCCCAGATGGATATTTGGGTTTCTATAATAATACGGTTACGGCTATTCCGGAAGGCGATGATTATGACTTTTTTGGCTGGAACAAGCCTATTTTTAATAAGATTTCAAATACAAGGGCACTTACCTTTTCATGGTTGCAGCCCAAAAAGAAATACAGTTTAAATACGAATACCAATGGGGAACACAGGGCTTTTGTTGTCACTGGGCAATATGAAGAAGTGTTTCCTTTGGATATATACCCTATGCAACTTTTAAAAGCTTGTATGGTAAAAGATTTGGATGAGATGGAACAACTAGGGCTTTATGAGGTTGCTCCTGAAGATTTTTCCCTAACGGAGTTTGTGTGTATTTCTAAACAACCACATCAAAAAATCATTCGTGAAGGATTAGATTTATTACAAAAAGAAATAGGATAAGACATGAGCGTAAAAAGTAAAATGCATGACCTAAAAATGAAGTATAAAGGTAAAAAAATGGCTCCTGCCATTAATGCCTTCCATACTTTTTTGTTTACACCAGATGAAACCACGCATGCAGGTGGTACACATGTAAAAGCTGCGGATGACTTAAAGCGCACAATGAACACGGTGATAATGGCATTGATTCCAATTTTATTGTTTTCAATGTTTAACGCTGGATATCAGCACTACTCGGCCTTAAATGGTTTTCCAGAGAATTTTTCGGTTTTGGAACACTTCCTGACCTGGGAAAATTTCTGGATAGGAATCATAAAGGTACTTCCGCTAGTGGTTATTTCATATGGTGTAGGACTTATAGTAGAGTTTATTTTCGCTGTTATAAAAGGTCACGAAGTTGAGGAAGGCTATTTGGTCACCGGAATGTTAGTGCCGTTGATTGTGCCGGTAGACACACCATTGTGGATGCTTGCCGTTGCTGTTGTTTTTGGTGTAGTAATCGGTAAAGAGGTTTTTGGCGGTACGGGCATGAACATTCTTAATCCTGCTTTAACGATTAGAGCTTTTCTGTTTTTTGCCTATCCCACCTGGATGAGTGGTGATAA
>JBARUM010000009.1:0-2031 GCA_049645725.1 Maribacter sp. | reverse complement strand
TCTGTGGAAGTAGATGTCTATAGTATTGATAATCAACTTTGGGTATCACACGAAAAACCAGATACGCTAGATCTAAAAAGGACGCTAGAATCGCTCTATCTTATCCCGCTCTCGAAAAGAATTAAAGAAAAAAAAGGTTATGTCTACAAGGATTACGATGATTTTTTCTATTTAATGATAGATATCAAAACTCCTGCTGAAAAAAGCTACTCCGTACTTAGAGAGACTTTGTCTAAATATGAAGATATAATTTCTGTCGTGACAGATTCTGGAGACCAAAATAAGCCCGTAAAGATTTTTATAACAGGGTTTCATGGGAGACCGTTCAATCAGATTTTATCAGACTCTATAAAATACGCCGGAATAGATGGCCGGCCCAATGAATTGGGTATGGGAATTTCAAAGGCACATATGCCTATTATAAGCCAAAATTATAATAAGTATTTAACTTGGAATGGTATAGATGGGCAACCGGACTCCAAAGAATTGGACAACCTAGTGGAGCTACTTAATGAAACCCATGCTGAAGAAAAAAAATTAAGACTTTGGGCTGCTCCGGATAATGAAAAAGCATGGTCTCTTTTGCGTCGTTTAGGAGTTGACTTCATTAATACAGACAAGTTACCGGAGTTAAGAGATTTTTTACTTGCGCAACAAAAAAAGTAAAATGTAGATGTAAGAATTTAATTAGTTCTTTAATCGTTCTACCACGAATCAAACTCTATGTAACTAGACATGAAAGCGAGCCGTAATCTCAAACCGTTTAATTCGCACATCAGATAACGAAACCAAACAATTTAACATCTTGGTGTCAGGTAACTTACTACAAAACTACTGGTGTAAAAGAATCATTCCCAATCAACTGACCTTAAAATAACATCCTATAATTGAGTTCTACTTCATACTATCCCTGAAATAATTTTATTTTTCACCCTCCAAATGCAACCTTTGTAACTTACTCTTGTCTTTAGAGTAGATTGAAGTAATAAAGGTCATTAAAAGAGCCTAATTTCATTGGAAACCAATATCCGTTTTACGCATAAAACACTTGTAGAAAAGTGCAAGGCTGGCCATAGTAGCTCGCAGTATCAGCTGTACACGCTCTATGTGGATGCCATGTACAATATTGGTATACGTATGTTGGGCAACAAGGAAGATGCCGAGGATATTGTTCAAGACAGTTTTGTAGATGCTTTTAAGAACTTGGCCAGTTTTAAGTACGAAAGTACGTTCGGAGCTTGGTTAAAGAGAATAGTCATCAACAAAAGCATTAATTACCTAAAAGCAAAAAGAATTCCAGTGGTACCTATGGATGAACATGAGTTTCATCTAACCGAAGAGGTAGGCCCCAAAGAAGAAGCCGTTGATATAAAAAAGGTGAAAATGGGTATTGAAAAATTACCTAACGGATACAAACAAATTCTTAATCTCTATTTAATAGAAGGTTACGATCATGGTGAAATTGGGGAAATATTGGATATCGCTACGGCTACCTCCAAATCTCAATACCACCGGGCGAAAAAGAAATTAGTTGAAATTATAACAACATTGTAATGGACAATTTTGAAAAACACATTCGAGAAAACAAGCATTTGTTTGACGAGCAAAAGGCGGATAAGGATAAAATGTGGGCGGTAATTGCCGCTGAGTTAAAAAATGAGGAAACAAAGGTGATTCCACTTTGGAAATCACCCATGGTGAGAATAGCCGCAAGTATAGCCCTCATAATAGGAATGGCAACGTTTATAGGAACTTCAGTTATAAATTCCAATACGGCAGATACCACCACCTACGCTTCCAAGGAGCTATTGGATATAGATATGCACTATCAGAACTTGGTTTCATTTCAGGTGGATCTGGTAAAAAACCATCCGAAATTATCGGATGAGGACAAAACAGAGTTTTTATCCTTTATGGATGAGCTAGATGAAGAATACGAGCAACTGCGCTTGGAAATGAATAAAAATTTGGACAATGAACTGGTATTGGAGGCCATTGTTTCCAATTATAAAAAAAGAATAGAACTCATTG
>JBARUM010000008.1:0-7326 GCA_049645725.1 Maribacter sp. | reverse complement strand
GTTCACGGTGCTGCCGTCATGGGGCAATTGGAGCTTAAAGAGTACCTGCTGAATTTTGCACGAAGTTTTATATATAGCACGGCATTATCCCCCCATTGTATTGCTAGTGTAATCTCTTCCTACGAATACTTAGCAGAAAGTGCTCAAGAAGAGCGGAAAAATCTCCAAGGCAATATCCATTTTTTTAAAGAAAAAGCAAAAAAGCTGAATTTACAGGAATATTTTGTTGGTAGTAATTCCGCTATTCAATCCTGTATTATTCAAGATAACACCAAGGTAAAATCGGTTTCCAATAAATTAAACGATAAAGGATTTAATGTTAAAGCAATTCTTTCACCTACGGTGCCCGAAGGACAGGAACGATTGCGTTTTTGTATACATAGTAATAATTCCAAAGAGGAAATAGGTTTGGTACTAGAGCTATTGTCCAATTACCTTTAACATTATGGAAGATAAATTTTTTCTACTAGCGTCGTTCGAGTATGCTGCAGATGTTCAAATCATAAAAGGCAAGCTAGAATCTGAGGGAATACCGGTATTTCTTAGGGATGAGAATACGCTAAATTCAGACCCGCTTATCAGTAATGCCATTGGAGGAGTTAAGCTACAGGTATATTCTAGGGATAGGGAAAGAGCTTTGGAAATTTACAATGAAGTTAGGGCATACGCCTTAGATGAGAATGATAAACCAATTGTTTGCCCCAACTGTAAAGCAAGAAAATCTGAAGTATATTATAACAGGAAGGGAATTTTTTATAAACTTTTTCCATTTTTTGAAAAAAGAAAATATAAGTGCCTAAATTGTGGAATAATTACAAATCCTAACAACTAATGCAAAAAATATTTGTCACGGGAATATCTACTGGAGTGGGTAAAACTATCGCCTCAGCCATTATTACAGAAGCTTTAGAAGGGGATTATTGGAAGCCTGTACAAGTCGGAGATTTAGACCATACCGATAGTCACAAGGTGGCAAGTTTAATTTCCAATTCCAAAACCAAAATTCATCCAAGTAGTTATGAGCTGAAGACCCCTATGAGTCCACATGCCGCCGCTGAAATTGATGGTATTCGTATAGATCGTTTTCATATCAACGAGCCAGAAACAGATAAACATTTAGTTATAGAAGGAGCTGGAGGCTTATTAGTACCGTTGAACGAGGAAGATACCATGTTCGATATTATTATGCCGAACTATAAGGTTATTGTAGTGTCCAGGCATTACTTGGGGAGTATTAATCACTCCTTGTTGACCATTGATTTATTAAAGCGAAAAGGGTATGATGTTTCCGTTTTATTTAGTGGAAATCCCAATCCGCATACAGAAAATATTATTTTGCATAAGACGGGAGTTTCTTTAATTGGTAGGATTGATGAAGAAGTTAATTTTGATAAGGCGGTAATAAAAAAGTATGCCGATAAGTTGAAATATATCTTAGAGACCCTCTAAACGTTGTAGTATCTCAGCTTTTTCAATAACCGCATGAACTGCATAGTATTTTGAGAGATAAGCGTCCATATATTTGTTTTCTACTCGTTCTTTTTTGTCAAAAATACGCTTCCCTTGTCTTACAACAATTGTTTTGGGGCGAAGTTCTTCCATTATAAAGCGCAACTCCTCTAGAGATGTTTTTCTTGGATTATCATAGGCAAAGAACATTTCGTCCTTGCAAAGATTACTAGGATGGGTAGCGGCTTTGGTAGGAGGATTCTTATCCAATAGCCAATAGCCAATGTGATATCCTAAAAATAAGATGTTATTGGTTTCCAGATTGTTTTTCTGAATGTATGTTGGTACGGAAAACCCTTCTCCATTATAGAGCGTTCCCTTTTCAATTTTATTTTTGGCGATATTATAATATTCCAAATAACTTTCAATTGGCAATAACAATAGAAAAGCCAAATAGCCGACAGGAACTTTAATTTTATTTATCAGATTAATTTCCCTTAAAACAATACTTGCCAAAATTAGTAATAGCGGATAAAGCTGAATCAAATAATGGCTGTTTATACGTCCTCCTTTAATAAATGAATATAGGACACCTAGAATAGCAATAATTAGAATTTGAATAGCAGGGTTTTTAAACTCTAGAAGCTTTTTTTTCCAGGCAAAAAAGAAGAATGTTCCTACTACTAAAAACATAGGAATTATTTTAAGAATAGGATAGCGTCTTGCACCGGCATAATCCAAGGGCGCTATAAATACAGATTTCCACCACAATTCGTGAAGGTTTTGAAAATAGTAGGGAAGCCAAGTAAAAATAACAATCAATATAATTCCAGTACCATACGCTACAACACCTTTTAGTCCGGATGTGTATTCTTTTTTTTCGATAAAAAAATAAATTAAATAAAGCCCAACGAAAAGAATTGTATAGGCCATATTAAGTTTTACCATAATTGATATACCCATCAGAAGTCCGGCAAAACCTAGCCAATACCAATTTTTTCTTGTAATTATGATATAAAGTGCAGGTAGTAAAAAAGCCATACATATATGTTCGGACATCACTCCTTGTATACTGCCAAACATGCTCTGGAGGGCAACACAGGCTATGGAAGAATAAAAGGCTACCTGATTCGTAGAAACTTTTCTGCCTATTTTATAAGTAAAAAATGCAGTTATGGTTATGAGTAGAGAACCTGCTAGGCGAATAGCAAACAGACTTTTTCCAAAAATTGAAATGATAGTAGCAAAAAAAAGAAATGTCAAAGGTGGCTTTACATCCCAAAGTTCTAGGTAGGGTAGATTCCCGTTTACCCATGACTGAGCTACGAGAATAAAAGTACTTTCATCACGATCAATATAATCACGAAAAAAAAATGGAAACCTAATAAATAGAGATATCAAAAAAAGATATAGGAAAACGATTCTTCCTTTAAATGATTTGCTATTTTCAATAAAAGAAAGCATAAATTCCCTAACCATTTATACGATTGTTTTTTGGTGTGCACTTCTTATACGGTACAAATCTATCCATAGCCTAAAAAAATAGGATAGCTTGACTTTGGAATCCCCTTTATCAACCCATTTTTTTACAGGAATTTCATCCATTTGACGTAATCCTTCTTTTTTCCCATAATGTTTTAGTATTCTACTAAAAATCTCAACATCAAAAAGCCATTTGGAAATAAAAGGCCTTTCAAATACAACTTCACCAATTTCCTTTGTGAATAGTTTACAGCCACACTGTGTATCATAAACTTTAATATCTAGGATATTGGAGATAATAGTGGCTATAATGCGGCCAAAAACGAACCTAGAGAATTTACGTTCTACAATAGATCCTATTTTCAGTATTCTTGAAGCAAAAACAAATTTTTTCCCGGATTTCAAATGGTTCAAATAGTTTTGGCATTCTTCTAAAGATGTAGCTAGGTCTGCATCTAAATATGCATAATACTCTCCCAATTGGTTTTCCAGACAATACAATACAGCTTTTCGTATAGATTCTGCCTTGCCTAAGTTCTCGGGATTTGATATTTTTAAAACAGTAGTAGGGTATTCTTTCTGAAGGGAAGTTAATAAATGGGTTGTATCATCCGTAGAGGCATCATTTACAAAAAGCAATATGGTTTCTTTTTCTTTGCCGAGAAAATCCTGAAAGTCCTTTATGGGTAATCTGTTATATTCATTATAGCAGGGAATAATTATTATTAAATTTTCAAAATTTTTATTTCCCATCTTTGCAAGATAGATAAATTGAGGATTTTTAGATTCTATGAAAGCGCAAAATCTATCGGCACGCGATAAAAAACACCTTTGGCACCCCCTTACCCAGCACCAAACGGCAGCACTTCCGTTAGGCATTATAAAGGCTAGCGGTGCTCTTTTTTGGGATGAAAAAGGTAAGGAATACATAGATGGTATCGCTTCTTGGTACACCACCATGTATGGGCATTGTAATGAACATATCATAGCTTCCATCTCAGCACAAATGAAGCAATTGGATTTTGTCATATTTAGTGGATTTACCCACGAACCTGCAGTACAATTATCGGAACGACTCTTAAAAATATTACCTAGGAATCAAAAAAAGATTTTCTTCAATGACAATGGATCCACAGCCGTTGAAGCAGGTATTAAGATGGCTTTGCAATACCATCACAATAAAGGTGAAAAGAGAAATACTCTAATTGCATTTGAAGATGGGTTTCATGGAGATACTTTTGGCGCTATGAGTGCATCGGGTATTTCGTCCTATAACGGTCCGTTCAGTGATTTTTTACTTAAGGTAGAACGTATTTCAACACCACAGGAAGATACTATCGATAAAGTATTGGCACAATTAGAAAGAATTATTAAAAAGAATGATTGCGTAGCCTTCATTTTTGAACCCTTGGTCCAAGGAGCGGCAGGCATGAAATTTCATGCGGCAAGAGGATTAGATGCGCTGATAAAAAAGTGTCAAGAGCTAGACATATTATGTATAGCGGACGAGATAATGACTGGTTTTGGGAAAACAGGTAAAAATTTTGCCTCTGAGAATTTAGAAAATCAACCGGATATCATATGCCTAAGCAAGGCCCTAACTGCCGGAATGTTTCCCTTAAGCATCACTAGTTGTTCTCAAGCTGTTTTTGATGCTTTTTTGAGTGAGGATGTTCATAAAGGGTTCTTTCATGCTCATACCTATAGTGCCCATCCAATAGGTTGTGCAGCCGCATTGACGGGATTGGATTTACTGGAATCGGACAAAATTTTAGAAAGAAGGGCATATATTGCTAGTGCCCATGCTAGTTTTGCCTCAAAAATACAGAACCACCCTATAGTAAAAGAAGTACGTTGCATGGGTGTAATTCTTGCGTTAGACTTAAATTTGGAAATGGAGCGTTACGGTAATTTAAGGGATGAGTTGTATCGGTTTTTTATGGAAAGAGGCATAATCCTGCGTCCTTTAGGAAATACAGTTTACGTGTTACCGCCATATGTAATTACCAATGGACAATTACAAAAAATATACGATGTAATAACTGAACTATTGAAAACCTCCTAAAGTACCTTTTGAAAGATAAAATCTCTATTATAGCTATTACTTCTGTCTCTCCTTTGGGGGAAACATGGGATGATGCTTGGAAAAATTACAAGCAAGATGAACATTGTTTTATATACAAGAGTTTTGATAATGAACAGACTTGGGTTGCTTCAATCCCTGAGGAAGTTTTAAAGAATATCAAGCAGTTAAAAAATTCAAATACCAAATACAAGAATTTAGATAACAGTGTTTTATATGCCATATATGCTTCAAGAAAAGCGATTAAAAGCGCAGGATGGTCTGGAGCAGATAATTTTGGAATAAATATAGGGTCCTCACGCGGAGCTACAGCACTTTTCGAAAAGCATCATCAAAAATATCTTACGAATGGAAAAACAGCTACCCTCACCTCCCCTACCACTACTTTGGGCAATATTTCCTCTTGGGTAGCACATGATTTACAAACTCATGGCCCGGATATTTCCCACTCTATAACCTGTTCTACGGCGTTACATTCTTTGTTGAATGGTGTAGCATGGATTCAAGGAGGAATGGCGAATAAATTTTTGGTAGGTGGGAGTGAGGCTCCTCTAACATCTTTTACTATAGCACAGATGAAGGCTTTAAAGGTTTATTCCGATAAGGTGACTTCAACTAAGCTCTGTCACCAAGACAATAATGTGGTAGCTGAGCGAAGCCAAAGCTATCCTTGCCAAGCTTTCCAATTATCTAAAACTAAAAACACCATGGTCCTTGGAGAAGCCGCTTCCATGGCTTGTTTGGAAAAGGGAGTTTCTAAAAATACCTTAGCTGTAATCCAAGGAGTTGGCTACGCTACGGAACCGTTGGAACATAATGTTTCCATTTCTACAGATGCTATTTGCTTTCAACGATCCATGAAAATGGCTTTAGGTAATATTCGTCCGGATGAGGTAGATGTAATCGTAATGCACGCGCCAGGTACCATAAAAGGAGATTTGAGCGAATTCAGTGCCGTAAAGAAAGTTTTTTGCAACAAATTGCCATTTTTAACTACAAATAAATGGAAAGTAGGTCACACCTTTGGAGCTTCTGGGATGCTTAGTATAGAACTCGCCATACTAATGTTGCAAAAGCAAAAGGCCATAAAAGTCCCATACCTAACTTACGATAGCGTCCCAAAAACTATTCAAAACGTATTGGTTAACGCGGTAGGTTTTGGAGGTAATGCGGTGAGTATATTATTACGAAAACCTTGTTTTTAACTAGAGTATCAGGAATGACTTATACTAGTAAAAGCATTAGATAACTGATAAGGTGCTTTTTGTTTTTAGGAATCAAATCCTAATCAAAATAAGGAGGTGTTACGATAGGTGTTGTTAAATCAATTTATAATTAACTTAAAAGTTTAGTTTTTCGATTGTAATTTCTACATGATTTCCGCTATTTTTGAAGACTGTTAATAACCCAAGATTTTATGAGCGAAACAAGACACAACTGGACCAAACAGGAAATTCTTGATATTTATAATAAACCTTTTATGGAGCTGCTATATGAGGCGGCCACCGTCCATAGAAAAAATCATGACCCTAATACCGTTCAGGTCTCTACATTGCTTTCCATTAAAACAGGAGGTTGTCCGGAAGATTGTGGCTATTGTCCACAAGCGGCTCGGTACCATACTGATATTGAGGGGAACGATTTAATGTCAGTTCCACATGTTAAAGCACAGGCGCTACGGGCAAAAGCATCTGGGAGTTCACGAGTTTGTATGGGGGCAGCGTGGCGTAATGTTAAGGATGGACCAGAGTTTGATCAGGTGTTGGAAATGGTCCGTACTATTAACAAACTGGATATGGAAGTCTGTTGCACGTTAGGGATGATTACGGAGAATCAAGCCAAGCGTCTTGCTGAAGCAGGATTATACGCCTACAATCACAACTTGGATACATCAGAGGACTATTATAAGGATGTAATTTCTACCCGTGCTTTTGAAGATCGCCTAGAGACCATAGATAACGTTCGTAAAAGTAATGTCACCGTTTGTAGTGGAGGAATTATTGGAATGGGAGAAGCTTTAGAAGATCGTGCCGGAATGTTAGTGGCCCTGTCATCATTGAATCCACAACCGGAATCGGTTCCGATTAATGCTCTGGTCGCCGTGGAAGGTACACCTATGGAGGATATTGAACCAATTGCGATTTGGGATATGATACGTATGGTAGCCACCGCCAGAATTGTAATGCCGGACACTCAGGTTCGTTTGTCGGCCGGTCGTACCGAGATGAGCAGAGAGGGTCAGGCCATGTGCTTTTTTGCAGGAGCTAACTCCATTTTTGCCGGAGATAAATTATTAACTACACCTAATCCAG
>JBARUM010000007.1:0-13474 GCA_049645725.1 Maribacter sp. | reverse complement strand
GACTTACACGGTTAAAAATCAAGAATTGATAGGCAAACCTGAAACGCCAAGAGCACTTAAAACTTCTTTTTTATTGGATTTTGATGGTATAATTATCCCTATTTCAAAACCAGTGGTGCATAAATATGCCCGTCCGGACAAAGGGGAGCTCTACCAGCCTTTTGAGATAATCCCGGAAGCTACCGCAGGGTTTAAGGATAAGGTCATTATTTTTTCAGATGATTCCCCAAAAGAAATTCCTGTGACCATTAAGGCCCATAAAGATAACTTATCAGGCACGGTGCAATTATGTTTTGGCGAGGAATGGAATGTGGACAATGAGGCCAAGGCTTTTAGGATTGCCAAAAAGGGAGATGAACAAACAGTGTATTTTACCTTAAGTCCACCATCTACTGAAAATGAAAATTATATTTCACCAATCTTAAAAGTAGGCGGAAAGTTCCTTACAAAAGAATTGGTAACCATTGCCTATGATCATGTCCCCACGCAAACTGTATTGTTACCATCGGAAGCCAAAGTAGTGCGCTTGGATATTCAAAAATTAGGGCAAAATATAGGCTATATTGTAGGTGCCGGTGACGATGTGCCAACAAGTTTAGAACAAATGGGATATACGGTTCATATTGTTGATCCGGCTAGTATTACAGATGGCTCACTTGATAAGTATGATGCCGTAGTTTTGGGAATAAGAGCTTACAATGTGGTGGATGAACTAAGCTTTAAACAAAAGTACATTTTGGATTACGCAAAACAAGGAGGTAATGTAATCGTGCAATACAATACCGCTGGCCGGTGGGCTAACCAATTTGAAAATATTGCTCCATATGAACTTGAAATATCAAGAGATAGAGTAACCGATGAAAATTCTGAAGTTAGTATCATAGCAAAAGACCATTCTATTGTAAATTTCCCCAATAAAATAACCCAGAATGATTTTAATGGTTGGGTTCAAGAGCGTGGATTGTATTTTCCCGATAAATGGGGAAAGGAATTTACTCCCATATTGCAAATGAAAGATGAAGGTGAAAATTCAAAACAAGGTAGTCTTCTAGTAGCTCCTTACGGTAAAGGTAACTATATTTATACCGGATTAAGCTTTTTCAGGGAGCTCCCCGCTGGAGTTCCCGGAGCCTATAAGTTGTTATCAAATATGATTTCTATTGGAAAAGAAAAAGTTGAATCAAAAGAGAAATTAAAAGGATGAATCAAGAAAAGGATGACAGCAAAGCATGGAAAAAAGAATATTCAATTGTTCTTATGCTGAACCTTTTTTATGTACTTGTTTTCTTTTATATGATGACATCATTTACTTAATATGGGAGTTTTAGACTGGACTATCCTTTGTGGAACTTTACTTTTCATTGTTTCTTACGGCGTATGGAAAACAAGAGGCAGCAAAAATGTAAATGACTATATCCGAGGAGGAAACGAGGCCAAGTGGTGGACCATTGGTTTATCTGTTATGGCAACACAGGCTAGTGCTATCACCTTTTTGTCTACCCCTGGGCAAGCCTTCCATGATGGTATGGGTTTTGTACAATTCTACTTTGGACTTCCATTTGCAATGATAATTATTTGCTTGGTTTTTGTTCCTTTATATCATAGAATGAAAGTCTATACGGCATATGAGTTTTTAGAAAGTAGATTTGACCTCAAAACACGATCATTAACCGCAATTTTATTTTTAATACAAAGAGGGCTTGCAGCGGGTATAACTATTTTTGCTCCCTCCATAATTCTATCTGCAGTCTTAGGTTGGGATTTAAGGACACTGAACATCATAATTGGCACATTGGTAATTATATACACTGTTTCTGGGGGTACCAAGGCTGTTAGCGTCACCCAAAAGCAACAGATGTTCATTATAATGACGGGTATGTTTATAACCTTCTTCTTTATATTAGGGTATTTACCGTCCGATATAACTTTTGGCAAAGCCATGAAGATTGCCGGAGCTAGTAACAAACTGGAAATTTTAGATTTCAGTATGAATACCAAAAGCAGGTATACTTTCTGGAGTGGAATAACCGGGGGATTGTTTTTGGCGCTTGCTTATTTTGGAACGGATCAAAGTCAAGTTCAGCGTTATTTGTCGGGAAAATCAATTAGGGAGAGTCAGTTGGGTCTAGTTTTCAATGGAATATTTAAAATTCCAATGCAGTTCTTTATTCTTCTAGTTGGTGTAATGGTCTTTGTTTTTTATCAATATAATCCCTCTCCACTTAATTTCAACCCCTCAGCTACCCAGGCAGTTATGGATTCTGAATATGCTGATGATTATAAAATTTTACAGGAAGGGCAGATTACTCTGGAGGCAGAGAAAAGAATAGCCCAAAACGATTTTTCGGCAGCTTTGGAGATAAAGGAATTTGCAGCGGTAGAAGAGGCAAAAAAAAATATTATTAGAATCAACAAAAAAGATAGTACCAATAGAGTAGCTGCAAAAGCATTGATACAACAAGCGAACGATGTTGTTGAAACCAATGATAAGGATTATGTTTTCATTCATTTTATTTTGAATAATCTACCCAAAGGACTAGTCGGATTACTTTTGGCCGTTATATTATCTGCCGCTATGTCCTCTACGGCCTCTGAACTAAATGCTTTGGGAACAATCACTGCCTTAGATATTTACAAAAGAAATAAACCATTAAATATTGCGGTGCAATCGTTTATGGAATTTATATCGTTTGGCTCCTACAAGAATAAAAAAGGCTTAGGTTTAACGGAGGAACATTATGTAAGAGCCTCTAAAGGTTTTACACTACTATGGGGAATAATAGCCATATTAATTGCTTGTATTGCAAGTTTATTTGACAACCTTATTCAGCTTGTTAATATTATCGGTAGTATATTCTACGGTAATGTTCTTGGTATATTCTTATTGGCATTTTTCTTTAAGTTCATTAAAGGGAATGCCGTCTTTTTTGCAGCATTGTTAACTCAAATTATAGTCTGCGTTATCTATTACAACCTAATTCATATTTATCCATCTGGTGAAGAAAAACTTGGTTATTTATGGTTGAACTTTATAGGGTGTGCCTTAGTAATGGTCATAGCCTTCATTTTCGAAGCTTTTGACCGTATGCTCAATAAACCACTCACCATTAGTTGATCCGCCTTTTTGCATGGTATAAGCGTGTAGACGTCTTAATCGAGTATGAATACTAATTTTAGATATTCTTGTCGTTCCTTTAATAAAATCTCAGGTAGTATCTTATTTCTAAGAAAATAATATTAGAAATTTTATTTAGGCTAATCCAAAGGTTCCCGAATAACTACAAAAGAATAGAATGGGAAAGGCTTGGAACGTAGTTTAACAACGTTATGGTTCCCATAATGACAAGAGTCGGATTTGAAGACTTCACTATAAACTAAATTAAGACCACAGCAGTTGAAGAGTCCATATTAGCCCCTTATTGGCAAAATACAAAAGAGAAAGAGACATTTTAGCCGAGGTATACCATTTGGATATCGGTGAAAGTATACAATTCATAAGTTAATTCTCTTTTTAGATTCCTACACGGAAATAAAAAGTCCTTAGACTGATGTGTCTAAGGACTTTAATATTTTAATAGGTGGTTTGGTTAATTACATTCCACCCCATTCCTTAAGGGAATCCATGTTCATTTTTACATAATCATCGTTTCCTGCTTCTTTAGCAGCAGATAATGATTTTTTAGCAATTTCAATTGCTTCTTTTTTATCTCCTGTCTTTGCGAGGATCAAAGATTGTTGCCTTAATTGCCAGTATGCAGGTTTTTCTGTCATGTCCATGGCTTTACCCATCCATTCCTTCGCTTTATTAATATCCTTTCCTTCATTGGAATAATAAACCGCGGCAGCATAATAATCACTAGCTGATGGGCCCGCTAAGACTTTATCAATACTGGCCATAACAGTCTCATCTGCAGGGACCCCAAACGGAATGCCTACATATACCTGCTCCCACATTATACCAAGATTGGCACCATTACTAGTAAGGTCATCAATAGTTATGGTAAAGGTCTCTATTGGCATTTCTATTGGATAAACTGGAACCATCGCCTTTGCAGCTATCTTGGTCTCGTCCCATTCTTTTGGTGTTCCTCCACCTTTCGTATCCGTATAAAAGAATACTTCCCAATTTTTTTCACCAGGCTTTGTGAATACAGAGTAAGTACCAGCTTTTACAGGTTGCTCGGCGATGGTCACATCCGTATCAAAACTAATTTTAGTGTAAGCATTTGCTCCGGTTCTCCATAATTTACCATAGGGAACCAAATCTCCGAAAATGGTTCTTCCGCGCATGGAAGGACGTGAATAATCTACGACGACCTCTGTCATACCGACAGTCTGCATCAACTTTGAAGATGGACTTGGTGCCGGTGTATTTATCTGTGCTTCCAAAGAAATGGAAGCCACGATGGCTAAAAGAAAAAGTACTATTTTGTTCATGTTTCTATTGATTTTATAGTTTCAACAAAACTAAATATAAACCCTAGTCCCCGTTGTTAATAAAGTCTTAAATAAAGTGTACTTAAAAAGTAATAATAATCAGTAAAAAGCTTTTAAAAACCGTATAAGTTTTAGTTAACTATTCCTTTTCCATATTAACCATAGGAACAAAGCCCACGAATAGAAAAGAAAAAGACTATAATCGGTATTACTTATTTTTATTTTTTGTTTAACTATTTATATTTTTAGTTAAACGTAAATGAACCTATCTTTGGTAAAAATAAGTGTATGAAATTATATCAACTTCATTCCAAACAGGCATTTCCCATTTCTAAAAAGAAAGCATGGGATTTCTTGTCCGATCCGGCCAATTTAAAAGTAATAACTCCGGACCATATGGGATTCCATATTCTTTCTGGAGTCGACAGAGCTATGTTTCCTGGTCAAATTATTCAATATAATGTCAAACCTTTTCCTGGATATACTACCAAATGGGTAACAGAGATAACACATGTTAAGGAGGGAGAGTATTTTGTGGATGAACAACGTTTTGGCCCGTATGCCCTTTGGCACCATAAACATTTTATAGAAGAAATTGATGGTGGGATATTAATGGAAGATATCATTGATTACAAAATACCTTTTGGAATTTTGGGCCAGTTGGCGCACCCATTACTAGTAGAAGGTCAGCTAAAAAAGATTTTTAGCTATCGTGAGAGAAAATTAATCGAACTTTTTGGAGAAATAAAGAGTGTTCCAAAAAGTTTAATTCTAAAATCTATTTAATAAAAACAGACTAATGAAAAATATATTACTTATTGGAGGTTCTCAGGGTATTGGAAATACTATAGTGGAGCAATTAAAGGAAAATCATAATCTATTTGTTGCCTCTAGGACCAATGAATCATTGAATCATCCAAATATCAAACACATTTCTTTTGATGTAACAGCGGATCAGTTAGATGTTTCTCAATTACCCGAAACAATAGATGGTTTTGTTTATTGTCCCGGCACAATTAACCTGAAGCCTTTTAAAATGATGAGTCTGGACACTTTTGAGACGGACATGCATCTTAATTTTTTTAGTTTGGTGAAGGTGGTAAAAGATATTATCGGTAAAATGTCCGATAATTCAAGCATGGTTTTCTTTAGTACGATCGCCGTAGGCACTGGAATGCCTTTTCATACTAGTGTAGCAGCTGCAAAAGGTGCTATTGAAGGTTTTTCCAAATCCATGGCAGCAGAATATGCGCCAAAAACAAGGATTAACGTTATTGCACCTTCACTTGTAGATACGCCCTTGGCTGGCAGGTTATTGAACAATGATAAAAAGCGTGAGGCCATGGGTGAACGTCATCCTCTTAAAAGAGTAGGTAAAACTGAAGATATTGCCAATATCGCTGTATTTTTATTAAGTGATAAAAGTTCTTGGATGACAGGACAAGTGGTTGGGGTAGATGGTGGTCTGTCCACATTAAACATTAACTAAATGAATAAGAAAGAAGTCGCTGTTTTTTGGTTTAGAAGAGATTTAAGGTTGGATGATAACATAGGTTTTCTCGCTGCATTAAAAGGTGACTATCCGGTTCTCCCAATATTCATTTTCGACAATGAAATTCTTAAGAAACTTCCGAAAGACGATGCACGGGTATCTTTTATTTTTGATACGCTTCAACAAATGCGGAAACAACTTCAGGAAGAATGTGATAGCTCCTTAGCAATGTTTCATAACACACCTAAATCCGTTTTCGAAAATCTGACGGATGAATACGATATCAAATGTGTTTATATAAATAAAGATTACGAGCCCTATGCCAAAGACCGAGATGAAGAAATAGCGGGTTATTTAGGAGAGCATAATATAGAATTTAAATCCTTTAAGGACCAAGTCATTTTTGAAAAAAATGAAGTCGTTAAAGATGATGGAGACCCCTATGTGGTATATACCCCCTATAAGAACAAATGGAAATCCCTATTTGATAAAGAAAAGGATTTGGCAATTCATTACACCAGTCAATACCTGGATAACCTCATAGAGCACTCTAGATTACCTAATTTGACCTTAAGTGATATTGGTTTTGAAAGGTCTAAAATTAATGTGCCCGAATATACGGTAACTCCTACCCTAATCCAAAATTATGAGGATACGCGTAACTTCCCTGCTATCGAGAACGGCACATCAAGGCTAGGGCCTCATTTAAGGTTTGGCACTGTTTCTGTTCGCAAAATGATGAAAAAAGCAATTGCCGAAGAAAATATGGTTTTTTGGAGCGAACTGGTTTGGCGTGAGTTTTTTATGCAGATTTTATGGCATTTTCCACACACAAGAAATAAGGCGTTCAGGTCTAAATATGACCGTATTGATTGGCGAAATAATGAAAGTGAATTTGAAAAATGGAAAAATGGACAAACCGGTTATGCCCTTGTGGATGCTGGCATGCGAGAACTAAATGAAACTGGTTACATGCACAATAGGGTACGAATGTTAGTAGCAAGTTTTCTTTGCAAACATCTTTTGATAGATTGGCGTTGGGGTGAAGCCTATTTTGCTGAAAAGTTATTAGACTATGATATGAGTGCCAATGTGGGCAACTGGCAATGGGCTTCCGGTAGTGGCGTAGATGCCGCTCCTTACTTCAGGATTTTTAATCCAATGACTCAGGTGGATAAATTCGATAAACAAAAAGAATATATCAATAAATGGGTGCCAGAACTGCAGGAATTGACCTATCCGGACAAGATGGTAGACCATAAAATGGCGCGTGAGCGATGTCTTAAGGTGTACAAAGAAGCGGTAAGTTAATACAACTTCTCCAACTAATCATTCATTCGTGAAGTCTAATTTGGATATTTGATTCTCCAATACTTGTTTTTCAACAATTCTATTTCTCAAAATATTTACATAGCGTAAGGCATTGCGGGTTCCATAATCGGAATACGACTTTGAGGCATAATTAATAGCTTCATTTAGGTTACCGTTAATTTCATTTATAATAGCCATGTTGTAAAAAGCTCTTCCCGCAATCTTAGCTTTTGGATGATTTAGATCCTGTTCCCATAAATCAGCAGCTGTCTGCCAGTTTCCGGCCTGTGCTCTGCGTCTGGCGATAACAAAATTGTCCGTACCTCTTACAAAATATTCGCGGGTAACGCGTCTTCGAAGCGGTTTTATTTTCAGACCATAACTATTGCCTATTGCACTACTTACATGCTTAACAGCTTCTTTACGCCCAATAATGGCCTCCACAGCTCTTACGGGATTAATTCCCTCACCTCTAGAAGTCACAAAGTCATTTTTAACCACCTGATCCAATAATCTTTTGTTTAAAGGGTCGTAGACACGCCAGCCATTTTTAATAACCGTATTTAAAGTAATCCGATGCCCCGGAACTTTAGCCTTTATTCCAAAATCATTAGGAATGGTTACCGTGGTAAGCTGTAAATCTGCTTTGGTGTCGGTGTCATAAAACTCAAGGGAGAAAAGTACATCCACATTATTTTCTTCACAAATTTGTTCTACCGTGGCCCAAGGTAAGGCAGCTGGGAAAACACCCAATCCTTTTTTCTGGGCTTCGCCTTCTTCTATAATTTCAATAGCTTCAAATCGATTATCTCGGCTTAGTTCATCCGAGAGTCCGGTTACCGCTGCCGCGGCACCTTCCCTATCCAAATTCAATCCCTCTAAAGACAAAATTTTATCTATTTGGTCCACAGTTTTATTTCCTTCTGAGGGTACACTCCTATTGATTATGCCAATTCTGGTGACATCAGATGCCAAGTGAATATCGGCAGGTTCTGTTACGCTCATGGTCAAATTATTAGTTGCAGCGCAAGAACCTAGTAATAATGATACTGTAAAAAATCCGAAAAATAAGATATTGGTCTTCATAGCAGTTTGGTTATTTAAGAAGTTAACTATCAAATAGATAACCATCTGATACCTAACGAAGAGATGGTATGTTTTATTGTCACTACCCCAGAGCTATTGGCTGCAAAGCTTATACAAAAGCATGTTTATGAAAATCAAATCCTTCTGCAACTAGTGCTTTTATTGGCCATAAGAAAATAGTATATTTACGATGCTTGGATATACATTCAAATTCGGTGCTTTTTGAAAGAAAGAAAAAATATAAAGTTACACTAACACAAAAATAAAGATGAAGAAAAAATTACTTCTAGTCCTGTACCTAATATCATATACCATTGTTTCTGCACAGAAGATGGATAACGATAAAAAAGCCATTGTAGCATCCGTGGAAGCACATAAAGAACAGCTTATTAAAATAAGTGACTCCATTTGGGCTTTAGCGGAAACTGCTTTTAACGAAAGTGGTTCGTCAAAAATATTAGCCGATTATGCAGAAAAAAATGGTTTAAAAGTTACAAGAGGTGTAGCAGATATTCCTACGGCTTTCACGGCAACTTATGGTTCTGGCAAACCAGTTATAAGCATTTTAGGTGAGTTTGATGCACTTCCTGGAATTTCCCAAAAAGCCTCTCCAGTAAAAGAACCCTATGAAGAAGGGGCCGCTGGTCATGGCTGCGGTCATAATATGTTTGGCACTGCTAGCCTGGGTGCGGCTATCGCAATAAAAGAACTTATGGAAGCAGGTAAAATTAAAGGTACGGTCAAGTTTTTGGGCACCCCTGCAGAGGAAAAATATTTTGCTAAGGTTTGGATGGTAAAAGCCGGACTCTGGGATGATGTGGATGTTAACATTAGCTGGCATCCTTCTGCGGGCATTGAAGCAGATGTTCAAAGTGGTCTTTCGCTGATTGATTTTATTGTTGAATTTCACGGTCAAACGGCACATGCTTCCGCAGATCCTTGGAACGGAAAGAGTGCTTCCGATGCGTTAGAACTCTACACTACCGGAATAAACTACTATAGGGAACATATTCTTCCTAGCTCAAGAATACATTACCACATACAAGATGGTGGGCAGGTAGTGAACGTTGTGCCGGATTATGCAAAACTTTGGGTACGTGTACGCGACCCAAAACGTAAGATTATGCTGCCAACCTACGAACGCGTAAAGGCCATGGCGGAAGGCGCGGCTATTATGGCAGATGTAGACTATAAAATTTCTCTGGTTTCTGGAATCTATGAAACGTTGGTGAACCGATCTGGAGGAGAAATCATGCAAGCAAACCTAGAGTTACTTGGCCCTATTACGTATACCGAAGAAGAAACTGCTTTTGGTAAAGCTATACAAAAGGCTACTGGAAAACCTGAAGTGGGTATGGACAGTAAAGTGTACCCTTTAAAAGAGACCGAGGAAACTCCCGGTGGTGGTTCTACAGACGTAGGTGATGTTAGCTGGAATGTGCCAAACATTAATCTAGGAGTTACTGTTGCACCAAAAGATACGCCTTGGCATTCTTGGGCAGTAGTGGCTTGTGGGGGAATGTCCATTGGACATAAAGGAATGATATATGCCTCCAAAGCCATGGGAATGACGATGTTGGACCTTTTTGAAAATCCGAAAATGGTGGACAAAGTAAAAGAAGAATATAAAACAAGAAAAGGAAATGAAGTGTATGAACCAATGATCGATGGTCCTGCACCAATTAACGGAGATTAAAATTATAAAAAACTGCTATGTTCGGATTATTTAAAAAGAAAACAGAAAAAGAGAAACTGGAAGAAAAATATAAAAAACTAATGAAAGAGGCTTTTGACCTTTCTAAAATAAATCGCTCTGCGAGTGATAGTAAATATGCAGAGGCGGATAAGGTTCAAAAACAGTTAGACGCTTTATAACTATTACTAATTAGAACTAAAATGAATTCAAAAAAAAACTATTTTGTGCTCCTTCTTATGGCAGCCTGTATCTATTCCACCAAGGCGCAATCCTTTAATTTTAAGTTTGACCATTTTGCAATCGTAGTGGACAACGTGGATAAAAGCGCAGATTTTTATGGGGAAATTTTAAACTTAACGGAAGTTCCTCATCCCGATAAGAAACCTGGTTTTAGATGGTTTGTGGTAAATGGTAATTCTCAAATTCATCTTATCCAAAAGGAATTCACTCCTTTTGAAAAAAACAAATCTATGCACCTTTGTTTGGCCACACAAGACTTAGACGGTGTAATTGAACATTTAAAAGCAAATGGAATCACTTATTCTGATTGGCCAGGAGAGGAAAGTGCGGTAACCTTACGAACAGATGGTGTAAAACAGATTTATATTCAGGACCCTGACAAGTATTGGATAGAGATTAATACCGCTGAACACTAGTTGCTTTCCTTTAACTGTAGTCCCTTTGAAAAATGAGCAATCCAATAAAACAAATATTTCAACTCGGTTTTCCTTGGCAGACCCAAGACCCCTTTTTATTTTGTGTATACCATTTAGACCACTATCCAAAGGGGAACGGTGAACTAGGTCCCGATGCCGATTTAAGTAATCGGAACTTAGGAAACGATTTTACCAATAAAGATGGTTGGCGCATGTATCATGGGCATTCCATTCCTGGTTTTCCCTCACATCCGCATCGTGGTTTTGAGACTATAACCATTGTGAACAAGGGGTTTTGTGATCATTCGGATTCTTTGGGAGCTGCAGGTCGTTTTGGTGAGGGTGATGTGCAATGGATGACCGCCGGACGTGGAGTGCAACATTCGGAAATGTTTCCACTTTTGAATACTGATAAGGAAAACACCCTAGAGCTTTTTCAGATATGGTTGAATCTTCCCAAAGCGGGAAAATTCGCAGACCCGCATTTTAAGATGTTATGGCATGAGGATATTCCGGTCATAAAAACTGATACGGCGACCGTTAAAGTTATTGCAGGAAACTATTTGGATACTGAAGCTCCAAAACCTGCTCCAAATTCTTGGGCCGCGGCTGTAGAGAATAAAGTAGCGATCTGGAATATTCATATTAAAGAAAATAGCACCTACATCCTACCCAAAGCTTCCGAAAATTTGAATAGGACGCTCTATTTTTATGAGGGTGACAAAGTAACTGTTCATGGACAAGATGTTACGCCTAACAACGCAATAGAATTAGATGCTACAGCGGACATTACTATTAAAACAGGTGCTGCTACCGCTCATTTTTTAGTGTTACAAGGAAAACCAATCAATGAGCCTGTGGCCAGGTATGGCCCTTTTGTAATGAATACCGATGCAGAAATTCAAAAAGCCATGGACGAATATCGTACTACACAATTTGGTGGTTGGCCTTGGCCCTATCCAGATAATGTACATGATGTGGCCAGAGGTAGATTTGCTAAATATCCTGATGGTACTTTGGTGGAGAAGTAATTATGAATATGAGATAGAACCAACAGTTCCTATTTCTCCAACCTACGTATATTTTGAAAAAAATAGTTGAAAGAACTACGAAATACTAGCCTCATGATTTCAATCTTAAGGATTCGAATTACATAAGCAGAACTGTTCTTAATTATTTATAAAACCCATTAAACTCACTAAATAGTAAGTAAAAACCAAGCTCTATGAAAAGCCAATTTTCAACTACCTTATGTATTCTTTTTACTTTAGTATCACTTGCACAAGAGAAACCGGTAGAAAAGAATGAAGTACCAAAAGGTGAACTATTTACCTCTACACAGTCCGTTACTATCTATGGTAAAACAATAACGCTTGCAACAGAAACCGGAACCGTGCAATTGCGAGACGAGAATGATAAACCTATTGCCCTCTTTGGGTTCACGCATTATAAGAAATCCAATTCAAGTGAAAAAAGACCTATTGTTTTTGCTTTTAATGGCGGACCTTTATCTGCTTCATTCTGGCTACATTTTGGTGTTTTAGGGCCTAAACGAATAGATGTGAATGACCCGTTGTACACAAAACCCGCTCCCTACAAAGTGGTTAATAACGAATTCTCTATACTAGACAAAGCAGATCTGGTAATCATAGACCCAGTGGGGGTTGGTTTCAGTAAACCTATAGGTGATGCCGAATGGAAGGATTTCTGGGGCGTTGACCAAGATATTAGAAGCATTGGGTTATTTATAGAGCAGTTTTTAATTGAAACTGGAAAAATGAACGCTCCCAAATATTTGCTAGGTGAAAGTTATGGGACCTTTAGAAATGCTGGATTGGTAAAATATCTTCAAGATAAAGGTATCGCCATGAACGGTGTTATTATGGTTTCTGCAGTTTTTGAGTTACAACACTTACTATTTGGACCTGGAGATGACATTTCGTATTTAATACATTTCCCCACCTATGCCGCCACGGCATGGTATCACAATAGGGTAAAAAATAAAGGTGAGAGCTTGGAATCTTTTTTAAAGGGGGTACGAGCTTTTACAGAAAATGAATATGCGCCAGCCTTACTAAAAGGAGACCAATTGACAAAATCAGAAAAAGAAACCATTGCTCAAAAATTAGCGGACTTTTCTGGGTTAGCTAAGGAATATTGGTTAAAGGCCGATTTACGTGTGACCAATAAGGAGTACTTTCAGGAATTACTTAGAGATAAAGAACTTACGGTCGGTCGTTTAGATTCGCGCTACACTGGTATTAATGAAGACCCATTATCGCAATCCGCATTTACGGATCCGCAAAGTGATGCTATTTCCTCCCCTTACATATCGGCCTTTAAAGACTATTTGTACAATGATTTAAATGTGCGTAAAGATTTGAGCTACATAACTACTGCGGGCTTAAGAAAGGATTTTAAATGGGACTGGAACCATAATGGTAACGTTATTTGGAATGCACAAGTAGCGGTAAGTACCTTACCGGATATGACTTCTGCTATGAAAAGAAATCCAGATCTTAAAATTCTTATTCTAAATGGTTATTATGATTTGGCAACGGTATTCTACGGCGTAGAGCATTCTATTAATCATATGGATCTAGGTGCTGAATTAAAGAAGAATATCATTATGAAATATTACGAGGCTGGTCATATGATGTATACGCACATTCCTTCTATGCAAAAATTCAAGAAAGATGTAGACGAGTTTATTGATAAAACTTCCAATTAGGTCATAAGCTCCTGCTAATGGAAACGATTCGTTTACTTCTAGATTTTGGACTTGTTGTACTCATT
>JBARUM010000006.1:0-2128 GCA_049645725.1 Maribacter sp. | reverse complement strand
CGTTATTAGGATTAACCCGTCTATGCTCCCATCGAACAACAGGTCTACGATTTTATTCTTCGCCGCTATTTTATTTTTAGACTGATAAACCACCAACTTATAACCTTTTACGGTAGCTTCATCTCCTACGCCCTCCATTATATGGGCGCAATGTTCATTGGAAAATTCTGGTACTATAAGCCCTATGGCATTAGTCCTATGACTCTTTAGAGATTTTGCGGAATTATTGGGCTTGTAATCGTATTGCTGCGCTACTTTTCGGATTCGATTCTTGGCTAGTTCACTTATCTCTTTGCTATCGTTTAATGCCTTCGAAACGGTAGATTTTGAATAGCCAGAGAGGTAAGCGATTTGCTTAATGTTAATCTGCGATTTCATACGTCACTATTACTCGTTAAACTTAATTTAAGTGAGTTATAGCTATCCTCACTAATCTTTTAATTTATATACATTCGGGTTTTTTTATACTCATTTATTTTCTGTTCCAATTAACTACAACGTTTTCGTAAAAGAAAGTATAAATACTTAAAACCCGTCAGAATAGTTAATAAAAATAATATTTTAACAAATTTTAACAAGACTAAACTTATACTTCTATCTTCTGCCGGGTTTTAGTTTAAACTTTTCTACCATCTAAAAGATTTATAATTCTAGAGCCATAGCCCGCGTTCTTTTCTGAATGTGTTACTTGAATAATAGTGACTCCGTCTTCATGATTCAATTTTTTGAAAAGCTCCATAATTTCCTCACTTTGCTGTGAGTTCAGGTTTCCTGTAGGTTCATCTGCCAGAATTAATTTAGGATTAGCGATTAAAGCTCGTGCCACGCCTACTAATTGTTGTTGTCCGCCACTCAGCTGTGCCGGGAACAAATCTTTTTTGCCTACAATATTAAAGCGATCTAGCATATCGGCTACCATGGCCTTACGCTCCATACCTTTATAGTTTTTGTACAGTAAAGGCATTTCTAGATTTTCCTGCACCGTAAGCTCGTCCAACAAATGATAGGATTGAAATACAAAACCGATATATTCTTTATACAGACTGGCACGATGCTTTTCTTTTAGGGTGTGTACAGGTTCATGTAAAAAGTTATACTCCCCCTCGTCAAAACCATCCAGCATTCCAATCACGTTTAGCAGGGTAGATTTTCCAGACCCAGAAGGACCCATTACAGAAATAAACTCCCCTTCTTCTACTTCTAGGTTGATATCCTTCAACAAAAAGATACGCTGACCTCCTGAGTTTACCCACTTGAAAATATTGTTTAACTGTAATAGCATAATTTTATTCTTTAATTAATTCTTATTCGTCTCTTAATGAATCTACCGGGTTGGCAATTGCGGCATGAAAACTTTGCCAGCTTACCGTTAATAAGGCAATCAAAAGTGCTGAAACTCCCGCTAATGCGAATACCCACCAGCTTAAGTTTGTTTTGTAAGCAAAACCCTCTAGCCATTGGTTCATTGCATACCAAGAAATAGGTACGGCAATAATAAAGGCCAATCCCACCCATTTCACAAAGTCTTTGTTCAAAAGGGTTAGTACTTGCCCAATTGTTGCTCCGTTTACCTTTCGTATTCCAATTTCCTTTTTACGCTGTACAACCGTATAAGAAGTAAGCCCAAAAAGCCCCATAGATGCGATGAGTATCGCAAGTATTGTGAAGATTTGAAAGGCTGAGCCAAATGCCTTATCCTCTTGGTACTGCGCTTCAAATTTTTGGTCTAAAAAGGTATAGTTAAAGGTGCTTTTTGGAAAAATACGGTTCCATTCCGACTTGATTTGTGCTAATGAAGATTCAAAACCGGAGACCGACGCCGCTGCTAGATCTAGTTTTACCAAAAGATTATTTACATCTTTCTGATATCTAATAATCATAGGCAAGAGGGGACTTTTTAATCCAAAATGATAATAATCCTTAATTACACCGGTGACCCTCCATTCATTATTCCCCCAGAACCCCAAAGTTTTACCCAGTATTTCCTGTGGAGATGAAAACCCCATACTTTTTAAGAAAGTTTCGTTTACAACAACTTGCCTGTCCTCCCCATCTGATGACGGAAGAAAAGTGCTCCCGGCCAAAAATTCAATATCTACTAAATTAAAATAATCGGGTTGTACGTGGT
>JBARUM010000005.1:0-2750 GCA_049645725.1 Maribacter sp. | reverse complement strand
AGAAGCGCTTTTGACTTACCATTGGAAATTTCTTCTGTAGGTACCCCTACGATAACTTCAAAGATTGCTTTTTACGAGGATTTGCCATTGGCAGATATAAATGTAATCTTAGATGTAGAACATACTTTTCTAGCCGACTTGGTCATAAGCCTTACTTCCCCGGCAGGTACAACCGTTGTACTAGCTTCAAATTCTTGTGGGGATTCCCAAGATATAAATGCTATTTTTGATGATGACGCGGCACCTTTTAATTGTGGTGGCACCCCAGTTATAAATGGAACTGTGAAACCATTGGGTTCTTTAGGTTCTTTTAACGGAGAGTCAATATTAGGGGAATGGACTTTAGAAATCCAAGATAATGCTCCATCAGATGGAGGTCGTATAAATTCATTTTCACTAGAAGTTTGTGTGGAAGGTGACTTTAGACCTGATGATGATTTGGATGGTGTTTTTGATGACGGGGATGACCTCTGCTTGGGTACTCCAGAGGGTCAAGAGGTAGATGCTTCCGGCTGCCCCATTTATAGATTTCCAAATGAGAATTTTAGTATAAGCCTTCAGAGTGAGTCATGCCGTTCTAATAACGATGGGCAAATCCAGATTTCGCCTAAAACAATTTTAGAATATGAAGTTACAATTAGCGGGGCGGGCATAAATATAACTCAAGGTTTTTCAGATGCGTATGTCCTTTCCGAATTAGGTGCGGGAACTTATAATCTCTGTATTAATGGAATCGAGGGAGATATTGTCTATGAAGAATACTGTTTCGAGGTTAATATATCGGAACCGGAATTGTTGAGTGCTAGTTTTGTAACTTCTCTGGATGGTAGACAGTTAAGGGTAAGTTTACAAGGTTCTGATACCTATAATCTAGAACTAAACGGACAATTTTTGCAGACTGAAGCATCGGAGGTGATGCTAGATTTGAAAGAGGGTATAAACTTTTTAAAAGTATCTACCAATTTGTCCTGTCAAGGCGTAATTGAAGAGCAATTCGTAATAGCAAACGAGCCCGTTGTTTTCCCAAATCCAGTAACGGATTTTACGGATGTCTTCTTTGGAGATATTCAAGATGAGGTAGAAATACGGATTTTTGGTGCTGATGGTAGACTTATTCAAAGCGAAACTAAAATAATTACGGAGTCTCAAATAAAATTGGATTTAACTTCACTTGCTACAGGTTTGTATTACCTTCAATTTAAAGGAAGTGAAATCAAGGGAACGGCAAAGATTATAAAAAAATGAAACTTTATATTATCATATTCATATGCTTTTTCATGATCGTATTAGGTTGTAAGAAAAAGAGTGACCCTAAACCTCCGGAACCAGTTCAATTGATTTTTCCCGAAAGAAATTCTGAATGTACCACAGGACAGACTCTGAACGCCACGACCAGTCAGGTAGAATTTAGATGGCAATTGGCGGATAATACGGATACGTATGAATTACGTGTTACAAATACCAATACGGGGACTACCCAAACCATAAGTACATCCAGTGGTATGGCCAGACTACCTATAGCCAAAGGAGAGCAATTTTCATGGTTGGTAAGATCTAAAAATTCGGAGGTGTCCCAGTCGGTTTCAAGCGCGGCGTGGAGCTTTTACAATGCTGGCTCCAGGACAACTTTCGCCCCTTTCCCCGCAGAAATTATTTCGCCTAGGATGTCTGAAAATGTTTTTAAAGATATAAATAACGAGGTTGAACTATCATGGACCGCTTCGGATTTAGATGATGATATTACGAACTTCGAAGTTTATCTGTCTGTGGAGACGCCACCGGAAGATCTAATAAGTACGTTGTCTAGTAGTGTGAATTCTCTAAAGCTAAGTGTCACATCAAATACGGTCTATTATTGGAAAGTAGAAACAGAAGACGAGGAGGGAAATAAGTCAGAATCGGGAATTTTTACCTTCAAAGTTTTATAGTGGTCAAGCATCAGAAAGAATAATTAAGTTCCGTTAAACTGGTTCATTGTACGGGCAACTCCCGCTAATACGAAGGATTTTGTTATCTCTACGGATTTTTTGAGACGTTCATCCATTATGGACAGTTCCTCTTCATTCCACTTCCCTAATACATACTCAACCTGTCTGCCTTTTCCAAAATCAGCACCTATACCAAAACGAAATCTATTATAAATATTAGTTTGTAGCTGTTCTTGTATGTCTTTTAGACCATTATGCCCCCCATCACTTCCTCTGGTCTTTATCCTAATAGTACCATATGGTAAATTAATATCATCGGTAATGACAAGTAGATTTTCTAAAGGAATTTTTTCCTTGTCCAACCAATATTTGACCGCCTTACCACTTCTATTCATGTAGGTAGAAGGTTTTAAACATAGAATAACCCTACCTTTAATTTTGAACGTGGCTAATTCACCCAGCTTTGCTGTTTCAAAAGTAAAATCTTCTTTTGCGCTAAGATGGTCCAAAATTTTGAAACCAATGTTATGACGGGTTTCGGCGTATTCCTCACCAATATTTCCTAGACCAACGATTAAGAATTTTTTCATAACGAATTTTTCTTCTAGAGCAGTTTTATTTGAGGTGAAAAGAGATTTTAAGAATGGAAACATAGTGACTTTCTGGTCAAAGACCTAAAAATACAAAAGCATCCCGATATTCATATCGGGATGCTTTTCTATAAATTTGAAAAAACTATTCTTTGGCTCCCTCAGTAGCTTCTCCTTCAGGTGCTTCTCCACCTTCTGAAGTTGCCCCTTCAGCTCCTTCCAAGCCTTCTTC
>JBARUM010000004.1:0-2441 GCA_049645725.1 Maribacter sp. | reverse complement strand
ACCTGCACCAAACATGGCCTGCAAGTTTTCGGTAATTTCTTCCTTTGAGGCGGACATCAAAGCATCATTCCTTATAATACCCAATAAATGGTTATTAATATCCGTAACGGGAATTTGAAGAAGATCTTCTTTTTCAATAGCTGTCAATACTTCCTCCCTCGATGCCAGCGCATTAATGAAAGGTGCTGCATCCATAATTTCTTTGAGCTTTTTATCGGGTTTTGATATCGCAATGTAATGCACAGGTACTTTACCTATCAATTTACTTTCATCGTCAATTATATAAATAACCAATAATCTACGGTTTCCCGTTTTTCTAATTCTGATCAACACATCTTCAACCGTATCATCCATATAAAAGGTAGTTACATCGGTTTCCATGAGATTGCCGGCCGTATCCACATTATAATCCATAAAATCCCTAATTTCCCTAGATACGATATCCGGAAGTAACTCAAGTTTTCTATGTATAACATTCTTATCCAAGCGCGAAAATATGCGCGCTGCCATATGTGTATCTGCTTTAAAGAACAGTTCGGTGAAAAAGACGTCACTCATCTTTAAAATCAAAGCTATAATGGTTTCAATATTCAAATTGAAAAATACTATCCTGGCATTTTCAATGGGAATCGCCTTCAAATACTCCAAAGTTGAAGTCGTAGAAAGTGCATCTAGCGTATGCGCGGCATCCTTGGGGAATTTAATGAGATACTCGTTTCTTAAAAGTTGTTCTAATATATCGGTATTTGATTTCATATCAACTGTGTTGTATTCCTATTAGTTTCCACCACCTTGCAATAATCCCGTAAGTCCTATGCGGTAAAGTTCACCAATGGCACTACCCGTTGTCGCAATCTCATTACTTGAGGTTTTACCAGGTGTATTTATATGTTTTAAAAGGCAGCGATGCGGTAATTTTCCTAAAATCTTACCTGACGAGTCCAGAATAGGTATTTCATAGTATTCTTGCCATACGGGATGTTCTAAAATACTTTTGACGGGTATATCCTTCAAGAAACTCCGAACGCTTGTAAGCATTAGGTTTTCCATGCTCTCATCTTGGTCTGCCAGCAATAGTTCTTTTGGTCTTACTATTCCTTTAAAAACACCCTCAAGATCTACAACGTATAGATATAATTCTTCTTTTGCATCAGCTCGTTTTAATAGTTGAAGTACATCTTTGACCATTATTTTCTTGGTCACGATAGTCGCTGGTTCCATTATCGAGGCAACCGTATTAGGTAATACTTCCAATTGGCGACTAATTATAGCACTCCTTTCGGAAGAAATGGAATTCAACAACTGATTTCGCTGCCGCGTCTCTAAAGTTTTCAATAACGACGCTATAAGTGACACCTCAGCTTTTTCAAGTAGTTCCTTAGTTTTATTGGGCGATAAAAGCACAACACATTCGGCGGCCCTTTTCGTTTCCATAAAACTGAACAACAAAGCCTTCTTTTCCAAGGTCAATGTTTCAAAATAATTTGCTATATCTTCATTGGGTAAAAGCTCAAGTGCCTTTGCCGCGGCGAATGGGTGCTTGGTTACAAAATCGTTAAGTACGGTTTGATTTGCGTTCATGGCTTAATCCTTTTTAATTAGATAAGACTTGGTCTCGTTAAACAGTTTAGCGGGAATGGTGACCTGACCAATCTCATTGTCCATTACTATATTTGTGGTATCAATTTTTATAATGATACCCCTCGTCTTCCCAACCTGTATCTCATCACCCACCTTATAACGTTTACGAATATAGTAGCATGCCAAGATGTTGCTGATAGACGTTCTTGCGCCCAACCCAAAAGCCAGCGCGGCACCAAATAGTAGCGCCGCAAGGACAATGTCAATGATGTTGATGAGTAATGCTATCTCTATCCCTATTTGGTCCAGGGCAATAACAATGGCAAGTAAAAGGAGTACAAACCTAATAATTCTCACCAAAGTAGTACTATACTTAATACCCGTACGCTTGCCTACGGAAAGTAGTGTATCCGATACGAGATTACCAAGTATAATCGCAGTAAATACAATTAATATGGCCGCAAGGATGTTCGGCACGTAATGTATAATACTTTGAAACCAGTTAGTTAAAACGGTAAGTTCCAGAATATCCGTTATTACAAGAATACTTGAAAATATAATCAACCAAAAAAAGCCGTTCCCAAAAACGAACCAGCCTGTTTAAAGTTAATATGTGGGAATTTTTTTCTAGCTGAATGCCCTAAATAACCGAACAATTTCTTGACTAGATATTTGAAGAAGCGCGCAACAAAATATCCTATGATGAGTACTAGAAGGGATACCAAAATATCCGGAACCAGTTCCAGTAATTTTCCCTTTAGATTTTGAACAATATTCTTAAAATCCTCCATTATTACTATTTAAAATCTTAAATGTCAGCAATGCAGCTTAAAAAAGCTATTATTGAGGCTATATTATTT
>JBARUM010000003.1:0-2180 GCA_049645725.1 Maribacter sp. | reverse complement strand
CATGAAGACATTGCCCATGTTATGGTATGCCTTATGTTTCTCTTTTTTTGATGTTGCCGTTTCTCCTGCTTCTTTAAATCTGCCAAAAGCTTCGCTAAAGGTTTCATTGTTATAATAAGCATTCCCTAGATTATAGGGTGCAACGGCATTTTCTGGGCTCTCGGCAATAGCTTTTCTATAATCTACTTCTGCAGCTATGAAATCATTTTCAGACAGTTTTTTGTTGCCTTCCCATGTAAGATCATTGGAGTTTCTAAGTCCTTTTTCTTTTGCCTTGAGGTCTTCTTCCTGTGCCAAAACGGAAACGCTTATTGAAAAAATAAATAGTAATTGAATTATTTGCTTCATTCTAATCTATCTGTTTTTCGTTGAACAAATTTAATTTCTTAAGCCATTTTGTCTTTCGGTCCAAGATAAATATTTCTAAAAACAGGAACAAAAGCCCTGCTCCAAGAAACCATTGAAATTGGTCTTTAAATTCGGCAAATTGTTTAGCCTCAAATTCCTTTTTATCCATCTGAAGCAGCTCTTCCTTTATAATTTCTACCGCATCCTCCGTATTGGAGCCATCAATGTATTTTCCATTTCCTTCATCGGATATATCTATAAGCACTTCTTGATTCAGTTTCGTAATTACAACTTCACCTTGGGCATCTTTTTTCAAGCTTTCTAAAATACCATTTCTCTTTAGTGGTATAGGCGCTCCTTTAGGTTTACCAACACCAATGGTATAAATTTGAATCCCTTCCTCAACGGCTTCCTCAACAGCATTAAGTGTAGAACCTTCTGAATGATCTTCACCATCAGAAATAATAAAAAGTACTCTGTTGGTTTGTTCTTTGTCATCATAAAACGTAGTTGCCAATTCAATTGCTTCGTTAATTGCGGTTCCTTGGGAGGTGAGCATATCCGTATTCATGCCTTGAAGAAACATCTTTGCCGCTCCGTAATCTGTAGTTATAGGTAGTTGCGGAAATGCTTGACCAGCGTAGGCGATAATGCCAATACGATCACTTGCTAATTGATTGATGATTTCCGATACCAGTCTTTTTGCTTTTTCCAAACGGTTTGGGGCAATATCCTCTGCAAGCATACTCTTTGAAACATCTACCGCAAAAACGATGTCCACTCCTTCTCGTTTTACGGTCTCCAATTTAGTCCCGATTTTGGGGTTTACGAGTCCTATAATTAATCCTGACAGCCCTAGTAAAAAGAAAATTAGCTTTAAAGTTCCTTTATAATGGGATCTATTTGGAGTTAAACGTTTTAAAAGAGAACTGTCCGCAAACTTTTTCTGTGTTCTTTTTTTCCAAATCAAAAGCAATAGGAATAGCGTTATGATTACCGGAATGGTGAATAGCAAATAGAAATATATTTTTTCGTCTAACTGAATCATAATCTATACAAAGCTTCTGAATACCGTATTTCTCAAAATCCATTCCAAAAGTAAAAGCAATCCTGCTATCAAAACCCATGGTCTAAATTTCTCCTCGTAGCGGTAATATTTAAACTCCTCTATCTCTGTTTTTTCTAATTTATTAATTTCATCATAGATTTCTTCAAGGGTTTCATTGTTGGTTGCCCTAAAATATTTTCCACCGGTCACTTTTGCTATATCCTGAAGTAAATCTTCATCTATCTCTACTTGTTGCAAACCATATCTAAAGGAGCCATCTGCATTATATCCAATAGGGGATAAAGCGTTCCCATTAGTTCCTAGGCCAATTGTATATGTCTTAATATCAAATTCAATAGCAAGATTTGCCGCTGTTTGGGGTTCTATAAAACCGGAATTGTTTACCCCATCCGTTAAGAGGATTATAATCTTACTTTTTGCCTTGCTCTCCTTTAATCTGTTGACCGCTGTTGCCAAACCCATTCCAATAGCAGTACCATCTTCCAACTGGCCATAAGTGATTTCTCGCAAGGCATTAAGAACAATAGCCTTATCAGTCGTTATAGGGGTTTTGGTATATCCTTCACCAGCGTAAGCTACTAGACCTATACGATCGTTAGGCCTTTTTTTTATAAAATCCGCTGCTACTTTTTTTAATGCTGATAGTCTATTTGGTTTTAAATCGCGCGCCAACATACTGGAAGAAACATCTATGGCCATAACAATATCTATTCCCTTAGTAGTTTTTGTTCGGGTAGAAATATCTTCGGTTTGAGGTCTTGCC
>JBARUM010000002.1:0-3205 GCA_049645725.1 Maribacter sp. | reverse complement strand
CACTAAAAGTCACTCAAATCTATGCCCGGGTATTGGAGAGCAAGATTTCGGAGGATATGAATACCTTGAAGGCAAAGCTGGGGATGTGATCAATACCTATTTCTATTACTCCTCCCAAAGCTCTTCTTTCTTTTTTGTATCCACCAAAGCCTCTGCGATATTTCGATGTTTTATATGGTGCAAGGTCATTCCGCAGAAAGCCTTCCTTAATTTATCTACAGTTTAAAACCATCAGATGTTTTTCTAATGCTTTCCTGCACTGGTTTAATAGCTCGTGACACGAGCATCGGGAAAAGAGGCCCGGAAATCCCCGGTTTGGACGGGCATTTGGGCAGGGACTTTTCGGGTCTCTACAGCCGGTGTGCCTTTAACACAGAGGCATTTTGGAATTAACGGTTTGTTTGAAAAACGAAAACCAACATAACTGTCCTTTGGTAATATCAAATATTTTTTGTCTTTTTCAAATATGCCATCAGGGAAATAAGCAATACGCAAAACCTATTACAATTATTGCGGTTAGTCCTTCACGTCCCTATCAATACTTATTAGGTTAAACATCTCCCGCATACGGTCTTCACTCTCTAGATCACCCTTGGCGAGTTTGCAGCTTATTAACTGGCTTTGCCAACTTGCCAAGAAGAGACGTACGCCCTTTGGAATATTTTAAGTACTTTAGTAATCGTACTCATGCCGAGCACACACAATGTGCATATATCATAGGTTAATAGGCTGTTAATTGGAGCGTCATGCATTTGATAAATATATCAATAGCTTGAAAGCTATGTACTTCCTAATGCCCAATGTCACATACACGTAAGCGTTACCGACAAGACAAAAAACAGATTCGATGCAGGAAAACAACATTGTAATAAGATTTTTAAAAAAAAATTTCAATTCTCAAATTTCTACAGAGGAAGAAAAATACATTTTGGATTCATTTTTAAAAGAGACTTTTCGGAAGAAGGAATTAGTCTTTAGATATGGAGATGCTAATACTAAACATTACTTTATTGAGAGTGGATTAATGCGATTGTATTTGATTGATAAGTCAGGCAAAGAATTTAACATTCTTTTTGCAAGAGAAAATCAGATAATTGGTGACTTAATAACTCCAGAGCCAACTGATTTTAATCTTGAAGCTATTGAAGAAACAACAGTATATTCCATAAGCGATCAAAATTTTGAAAAGTTAATTGACACCTTGAGTTTAAAACATAAATCAAATCCCGATAGCTCAATTCGGAGGTCTTATATCAATATCCAAAAAAGACTTGTATCCATTTTAGTTAACTCTGCTGAAGAAAATTATTTGCTCTTCCGCCAAAATAATCCTGCTTTAATTCAACGTTTACCTCAATATCATATTGCTTCCTATCTAGGTATTACACCAGAGTTTTTAAGCAAGATAATAACAAAAACAACCAAAAATATTAAAGTTTAGTTTCCTTTCTTAAACTAGTTCAAGTTTTTCTATTTAGAATCATTCTACATTTGTGATTGAATATTAAAATTTAAAATTATGAAAAACTTATATTTATTAAAAGTATCATCTGGTCTTTGGATTATCTGGGGATTGGTTCATATTCTTGCAGGAATTATGACCATGAAGGGATCAATATCTGGAGATATATCTGCAACAATTAGTGGAATAGCCGATGCCGTTAATCCCGAAACACTGCAAATAGATTATCATGATGCGGCCGGGGCCGTAATTGGTCAACATGGATTTAATTTATTCTGGATTGGTTTGGTAACTGTTATTTCCGCCTTGTTTATTTGGAAAGGCAATAAAAATGCGATTTTTCTTGCTGCTATAACCGGTGGTCTGGCCGATCTGGGATACTTTATCTTTTTAGATTTAGGCGGATATGTTAATTTCGTCCCAGGCTCTGTTATGACCATAGTTTCTGCCACAGCAATTATACTTAGCTTTTTGTATTATTTTAAAAGCCGCAATTCAATAAAGCAATGAAAGAATTATGGGATAAAAGATACTAGGTTGACCAATATGTATATGGAAAAGCGCCCAATCAATTTAGAAAAACCCCGCTGGTAATCGGATTGATGGTAATCTCAAAACTTTCGGATCAAAATGAATTGCATTCGTAATTTAAGCAAATGAAAATACTTAACAAATAGCGTATACTATACAGAAGCTACTTACACTTTTACAAATATCATTTTGCATAGCATGGATGAATATTATAGATGTAACAATTCCCAAATTACGCTGCTATCATACCTATTTTTGACTACACCAGTAAATTTTTCCACGCCCATTTCTTTTTCCCATTGAAGCAATTTGGCAACCAGCTCTTTCAATTTTGCAGGTTTTTCATCGGTCAGGTTTTTCTGTTCTTTAATGTCTTCTGCAATGTTGTATAGTTGTAGTTTGCCATTGCGATAGGCAAGTAATTTCCAATCACCATCTCTCACCGATGCATATAAATCTTCGTATGCACGGTAACCAAAAATGGCATCACGTTTCAAAAAAGTATTACTTGTTATGGTTGAAAGCAGAGAAACTCCATCTAAGTTTTTGTAATTAGAAACCTCTCCGCCAACCAATTCTACCAGAGTTAGGAAAAGGTCAGTAGATTGAACCACTGAGTTATTTTTGGTATTGGGGTTGGTCACTCCCGGCCAATAGAAAAAGAACGGCACCCGGGCACCCCCCTCGAACAATGTTTCAGATATTTTGCCTCCTCTAAATGGTTTGTTCTCGAAATACCCACCCTGATCGGAAAGAAAGATGACAATGGTTTCCTTTTCGATTCCTTTCTTTTTAACTGCCTCCATCACTCGCTCAACAGATTCATCAACGGCTTTTACCATGGCTGCATAGTGGGCATATTTCTCTTCCAGTCCTTTTGCTTCAAAATGTTCGACCAGGTCTTTTCGTCCCTCGTGTGGCGAGTGAACCGAATAATACCAAAAAGAAAGCATAAAGGGCTTATTTTTATCGTAAGTCTCTATAAAACGAATGGATTCATCGGTCAATTTATCCGTTAAATACCTGCTTTTTTCATCCGTCAAAACATCCGAATTATAAAAATATGGAGGATAATAAGAGGCTGGATGCCCAAAATTAGAAGTCCCTATTTGTTTGTCAAATCCTTGATGAATAGGATGGTACTCTTCCTGCCCCAAATGCCATTTCCCAACAAACAAGTTATAATAACCTTGTTCTTTTAAAGCTTCGGCA
>JBARUM010000001.1:0-3574 GCA_049645725.1 Maribacter sp. | reverse complement strand
TTATTTATCCAGTATTGCGGGAATGTTAGGTTTAAAATAATTAGGCCCTTTTAAAACTTTACCGTCTTCACGATAAATAGGCTTTCCATCCTCACCTAGTTTACTCATGTTACTGCGCTGTATTTCATTAAAAACTTCCTCTATCCTATATTGCATACCATGCTCTAAAATAGTACCACAAAGTATGTAAAGCATATCACCTAAGGCATCTGCAACTTCAACTAGATCATTATTACGTGCTGCCTCCAAATACTCTTTATTTTCCTCGTCGATTAAATTAAAGCGCAATAGATTTTTTGCCTCACCCAAATCGGCCTTCATTTCTTCAGAAATACCTAATCCGAAAGATTCATGGAATTGTTTTACCGCTTTGATTTTGTTTTTCATTTAAATATTCATGTTTTCGATTAGCTTTGCGTAAAAATATAAAATATGTTCAGCTCTGGGCAAATCATTTTTGCCATACTTTTTGCCATTACTTTTCTGATAATAATCGTTTTTAGTTATAAGAAAGACTTCAAATTACATCAGAAAAACTACAAAGGTGTCAAATGGGTAGGAATTTTCTTTATACTATTCTTGTTAATACTCTTCTTTATTAAATATTTTCTTAAAAATTAGCCAAAATTTTGCATACCCCTTAAAAATTAAACGTTTAACAACAAAAAGTCAGTTTTACACGTATTATATACCAAATAACGTAATTTTGCGTTATTCATCTATAAGGGGCAATAAATTATGATGACATTCTTTACAATTTTTCTTGTTTTAATCGGTATAAATGTGGCTATGATGTTAGTTAGCATGAAAAGTGTCGGTAAAAAAACCAAGAAAACCACACCAAAAGTTTCGGATGTTCCAACATCTGTTATCTATTCTTTAGATTTACTAACATCTAGCTACAAGAAGGCGGTATAGTTTTTTACCTTTAGAAGGTATGAAACAATTTTTACTTGTATTTCTTGGAGGAGGTCTTGGAAGTATACTAAGGTTCTGGATTTCAAAAAATCTAAACTCTTATTTTTCTAATTTCTTTTTCGGCACGTTTTTGGTAAATATTCTAGGCTGTCTACTCATAGGTATACTTTTTGGTCTATCCTTCAAAAATCACTTACTTTCTCAAAATCAAGTATTACTACTATCAACAGGTTTCTGCGGTGGCTTCACAACATTTTCCACTTTCGCTTTTGAAGGACATTCCTTGTTAAAGGAATCTGACTTACTTCATTTCTCATTATACGCTATTTTAAGTATTGCCATAGGTATTATAGCGGTTGCGTTAGGACTTTGGATTAGCAAGTTGTTATAAAGCTAACATTTATCACCCTCTTTCTTATATTTAAAGTATTATTATACTTTTTCCATATTTTTTAAACATTTCGCAACATATTTAGCACTTTCACTTCACTTTTATCAATATTTCTTCCTTTTTTCAGACAATCAATCTATAAATTCTCAAAATATTTACTTGTATTATCACATACCTATAATTTTATAGGGTGTATTTTAGGATAAGTATAAAAATAAGGACACTACCCCTATATTTTTGAGGGTCTTAAAAATATTAACATATATTTGGCTTTTTAAAACCAATATCAAAATGAAAAAAATCGAGGCAATTATCAGAAAATCAAAATTTGACGATGTCAAGGAGGCATTGCATCAAATTGAGGTCAACTTCTTTAGTTACTGGGACGTAACGGGAGTTGGAAATGAAAAACAAGGACATGTATATCGTGGCATTTCCTATAGTACTACAGATATCCAAAGAAGGTATCTATCCATTGTCGTATCTGACGATTTTTTAGAAAAAGCAGTAAATGTTATTCTAGAATCGGCTTATTCAGGTAATGTCGGGGATGGAAAAATCTTTGTTTCGGATGTTATAGAGGCATACCGTATAAGAACTAAAGAAAGCGGTCTGGCCGGAATCAACTAAATACAATCAACTAACTAAAATTTATAGAAAATGGACGCAGGATTATTTACAGCGAATAACGTATGGATGATGTTGGCTACCGCACTGGTATTCTTCATGCATACAGGTTTTGCCTTTTTGGAAATAGGCTTAACGAGACAAAAGAATACGATCAACATATTATTTAAGAACATATTTATCATTACAGGTGGCTTATTACTTTATTATGCCTTTGGCTTTAACCTAATGTATCCGGGTTTTGAAGATGGAGATATGGGTCTTTTAAAATTTGCAGGATTTGGGATAGCAGCACCGGAGGGTGGTATGACTCCTGATTATGCGGATGGAGGCTACACTTGGTGGACTGATTTTCTTTTTCAAGGAATGTTTGCGGCAACAGCGGCTACAATAGTTTCCGGAGCGGTTGCCGAGCGTATAAAAATAGGCTCCTTTATGATTTTTACCGTAATCTATGTAGGATTGGTATATCCAATAGTAGGTGCATGGAAATGGGGAGGTGGCTTCTTGGATTCTTGGGGATTCTATGATTTTGCAGGTTCTACTTTAGTTCATTCCGTTGGTGGATGGGCTGCTCTTGTGGCCATAACACTATTGGGGGCAAGAATTGGAAAATTTGGAAAAGATGGCAAAATACAAGCTATACCTGGACACAGTATTCCAATGGCTACTGCAGGCGTCTTAATACTTTGGTTAGGATGGTTTGGTTTTAATGGGGGTTCCGTTTTATCCGCAGATCCAGAATTAACTTCTTTAGTATTGGTAACCACGAGTTTGGCAGCAGCTGCAGGAGGTTTTGGAGCTATGATACTGTCTACAATCTTATACAAGAATTTAGACTTGACCATGTTCCTAAACGGAATCCTTGGTGGCCTTGTAGGAATTACGGCCGGAGCGGATTTAATGTCGCCAAACGAAGCGGTAATCATTGGTTTGTTGGCCGGTATGATAATCGTAGGCGGAGTGGCCCTAATAGATAAACTAAAACTAGATGACCCAGTGGGTGCTGTAGCCGTTCACTTAATATGTGGTATCTGGGGAACATTGGCCGTTGGTATTTTTGGTTCTATGGCAGGAGGAGAGCAATTCATGACACAGCTTTATGGAGTTCTTATTGTTGGAGCGTTCTGTGTGGTTACGTCGGGGATTATTCTAGGAGTGCTCAAAGCTACTTTAGGACTGCGTGTTTCCAAAGAGGAAGAAGTAGAAGGCTTGGACATCCACGAACATGGAATGGATGCCTATGCCGATTTTAGAATGAATCAGCATTAATTAAAAAATAAGAAAAGAAAACGGAGCGTTTTGCAGAACGCTCCGTTACAAATAATCTTTTCAAAAAAATTCAAATCATCTCAAAACAATCCCAAACGGGATTAAAAATTTAAACTTATGAAAGCGATTACAAATATAAATTTCGTAAAAAAAAGTATTCTTTTAGCATGTATTCTTTTTTCATCTGTTGCAGTGTTTGCGCAAGATGAAGAAGAAGCTCCAAAATTCACATTGAGTGGTTCTATCGATGCCTATTACAGAGCAAATCTGAATGGAGATAATTCTGCCCCAAACGGTGTTCCCAATGCCGCCCCGGGATCATCTTTTGCAAACCTACCAGGTTTTGCCTTGGGCATGGCTAATGTC